>JBGOTQ010000001.1:0-87852 GCA_041476565.1 Terriglobia bacterium
AAAGTGCCCCCTGCTATGAGTGGCAAGAAGGTTAGGGCAACTGACAAACGGGCCTACTTTAAGCAGGCGGATTTCCCCCAGTCGAATCTGCAGCAAGCCCAGAAAATTGCGTCAGCTTTGGTGGACAACTTCGCCGGTAAGGAGGGATCACCCCCCGACATCGCCCTCGCCATTGGGATCAGTCCGACGAGCAGTGGCTGGCCTAACCTGGCTGGCAGCTCCATGGCATATGGACTCACCGAGGGTGGCGTTAACGCAAACACCATTAAGCTCACGCCACTCGGCCGAAAGCTTGTCGCGCCAGAAAACGAGGGGGACGATCTGACAGCCCGTCGCGAGTCCATAATGAAACCTCGCATCTTGAAAGAATTCTTCGAACGTTATCGCCGAGCGAAGTTCCCGAACGACCCGATCGCCAGCAAAGTGCTGAAGGAGCTTGGTATTCCACAAGATCGGGTGCAGTCCGCGCTGGAAGTTGTAAAGGCTAATGGCAGATACGCGGGCATCATCCGCGACACTCCTACCGGCCCGTTCGTCAATTTGGATTCTCCTGGAGTTCCCGCGCCAACGGCAACTCCGGCTCTGCCGGACCATGATGAGGAAGAGGAGAGGGGCACGAGAACTGAGCCACCGGAGGACACCGCAGCATTGAAGCCGGGCGCGCCTGCTGCGGCGACGCTTGGGACTTCGACACAGCCATTTGACCCTAAGAGCAACCGGGTTTTCATTTCTCACGGCAAGCAGAAAGCAATTGTTGCGCAGATAAAGGAGCTTCTTGCATTTGGTAGCTTCGACCCAATCGTTTCCGTCGAGCGAGAATCCACGGCGATACCTGTCCCAGAAAAGGTGTTCGAGGACATGCGGTCCTGTAGTGCCGGAGTCATTCACGTGGGAGCGGAGGGGAAGTATGAGGATCGAGACGCTCGTGAGCATACCAAGATCAACGACAACGTTCTCATTGAGATTGGTGCCGCCATGGCACTTTATGGAAAGAAGGTGGTTCTTCTTGTCGAGAAGGGCGTGTCACTCCCGTCGAATCTGCAAGGCCTCTATCGTTGTGACTTCGAGGGAGATCGCCTCGACTACGAAGCAACAATGAAATTGCTCAAAACCTTCAGCCAATTCAGGTGAAGAAGTTGTGGCTGTCCAACAACAGGGTCGAGCCGACAGGTAAGAAGCGCCGCGGCTCAACCTGAACTCGTTAGGCTTCAACAGAACGTTCACGCTTGCTAACACTCGAAACGCATATGAGAATAAAGCACTATGAAAACCATATGGATCGTTGATGCCGCCTATTTAATGAAGGCTTCTCCTGGAAGATTTGATTACCTCAGGCTGAAGACGGAGCTAGAGCATCTTAATGGATTTCCTTTCTACGAGAGCTTCTATCTGAATTCGACTCCAAATCCTCCAACTGACGCCCAAGATGGATTCCACACGTGGCTTAAGACTGCTACGCCCGGTGGCCCAAAGATGCGGGTGAAGCTTTACAAACTCAAAGATCTTCATTTCGTGTGCCCTAGCTGTAGTAATCATTTCGACCGTCAAGTTCAGAAAGGTGTAGATGTGGGTATTGCGACACTTATTATAAAACTGGCTACTCAGAACCAATATGAACGGTTGTTTCTGTCTGCAGGTGATGGTGACTTTGAGGATGCCATTTCTTATGTGAAGGAGGATCTTCACAAGGAAGTTTGGATGAGCGGTTATGCTGATACTTTATCTGCCGACTTACAAAGCTATGCCGATCGAGTCATATGGTTGAATGATATTTGGAACGCCATTCTCAAGTAACATAATAGGGCAATCAGATAGCGCGACAAGCTGAAGCCTAACGGCATCCACCCGACTACCGCGAAAGCGCGGCGGGGCGTGATGCTGCAGGCCTTACACCACTATGACAAAGCTGACGTTCCTCGGTCTTGCTGAAAAGATTCTACGCGAGGAGAAGCGCCCCCTTTCCCCCGCTGAACTCTGGAAGAATGCCGTTACGAAGGGGTACGACAAGCTACTTGAGTCTCAGGGGAAGACACCCGCGGCGACATTATACTCAGCGATCTTCACGAACACGCGAGATCATCCGGACACAATATTCGTTAAGCTTGGTCAACGCCCTGCACGATACTTTCTCAAGGAGTTACTACCTACTACCACTAAGACCGAGATTGAGAAAGCCATAACAGCAACAGATGATACTGTTGCCACAGAATTCGACTATAAGGAATTAGAGTTACATCCCTTCCTGGCGTACTACTGCCGCCTTTACTTCAAGGCATTCACCAAAACGATCCGGCACAATACCTCCCGCAAGAAAGAATTTGGTGAGTGGGTGCATCCCGATGTGATAGGCGTTTACTACGCCCTCGAAGATTGGAAGCCAGAGCTTCTTGACCTCAGCGCTGCAACGGGCAACACCGCTGTCAAGCTTTACTCATTCGAGGTTAAGAAGTCCATTTCCTTCGGCAACCTCCGAGAGGCTTTTTTTCAGTCGGTATCGAACTCTTCTTGGGCGCATGAGGGCTACTTAGTAGCAGCCGAGATTTCGACCGACGAGGACTTTCTCGCTGAGCTACGCCGATTGTCCGCCGCTTTCGGCATTGGGGTGATTTCGCTTTCGGTTGAGGATCCCGATAGTTCAGAAGTTCTGTTCCCCGCACGGGAGCGTGAGGCAATTGACTGGGAAACACTAAACAAGCTTACGATGAACGCCGACGTTTTGGAGTTACTAACCAGAATCAAGAATGACCTTCAGACGAAAGAAATAATCACCGAGAAGTATGATCCTGTTCCAACAGCGGACCAACTTACCAAGTCACTGAAGAAAATCAAGAGGGTCTCAATACCAGAATGGGGTCGGACCAAGCAAAGCAGCTGATTCACTTGCAGATCGTCGGAATTAAGGGCGAATCCGGGCCTTAAGTCCACTTTTTTGGCCGCAATAAGGGCCCTTTAAGAAGAGGACTTGGTCATGGCCAGAGCCAACCGGGTATTGGGCCAGTTAAACGGGGAATTCTGGGGCTGAGCTTCGCGAAGCCGCAGACCACGTGGCAAACGTGGCCTCGCAGAGTTCGGCCCTCCACTCGTAACTGACCCAATACCCAAGCGGCGTTATTGAGCTGGACAAAATTGGCCCTTGACCCATACCTTTCACGAGCGGCAGTTTCTCTTGAAGTTTGCTGGTGATCGTCAGGCGTGGATCGACTGGCATTTTGAGGCCGGGAAACAGTTTGGCCTGTGTGGGCTGGATTACAGGGTCGCCTCGAATCACATTCACCGGCTGGTCTGTGATCGGGAAGGACGAGAGGTCATCCCTCATTCTCTGCAGCTGGTGGCGGGACGCCGCGGATAAGAATATAACCGGGGATTATTTGCTTTTGACTGGCGAAAATGCCAAAGGATCCTATTGCGGGAACTTCATCTTTGTCAGGAGTTCCTGGAAGCGTGGATCGGAGTGAAGCGAATCGAGTCTGGGATCCTGACGGAGCCAGTACATGCAACTTCGGCTCTGATACGCCTTGTCCAGCCACTCAAATGCCCGATCCTTGTCCCCCAGTTGCGCATAAACGCCGGCCACTTCATAAGGACAAACGTAGCGGCTAACCTTCCGGCTGTGCCAGGGCGGCGCAGGGCCTTGGTGCTTCGAAATTTCCTCTAGTTGCCGGAGTACGCAGTTTGAATCAGCCCGTCTACCGGCCAGTGCATACGCGCTGGCCAGGCTCGTCAGAAGGAGCGGGCTGTCATTTAGTTTCGTTGCCTTTTCTGCTTCAGAAATGGCAGTCGGGTAATCTCCCTTTTCTGCACGGGCCAAGACAAGACCAAAATACGCCATAGGATCGGGTTCAATTTCCAAACCCTTCTGATATTGCTCAATCGCTTCATCATATTTGTGCGCCATGAAATCCGAATACCCCTCACCCTGATAGGTCCAGGAATGAATCGGATCCAGCCTGCGAGCCTTTTCGAAATAAGGGAGGGCCTCCGGGTGCCGTCCAACTATCGTTAAATACAGAGCATATCTAACATAGGCCAGCGAATAGCCCGGGTTCAGCTCCATTGCCCGCTTAAGCTCAATTTCTGCACCAGCCCAATCCCAGTCGTAGGCGAACTTGATCATTGCCAGAGAAGTGTGAGCCTCTGCAAGCGACTCGTCCAGCTCCAACGCTTTCATCGCGGCGGCCCTGGATTTGGCGGTTGCTTCTGCCGGACTTTCGTGCACATCGCTCATCTGCTGGATGTAGGCATCCGCCAGACCCGTATAAATCAAAGCATTGTTCGGATCCTTCACAAGGCCGGATTGGAAGTACTCGATCGCCTTCCGTACATCTTCCAACCCTCCCCGCATCATGATGTGGCGGCCCTTCAGGTAGAGTTCATAGACTTCCGGATCAACCGGACGTTTTTTGACTAACCGCGCCTGCTCTTGGGGTGTGATGACAGCCCGTACCTGCTGCGCAATAGCCTGTGCTACTTCGCCTTGCAGTGCGAAAACATTCTTCAAATCACGCTCATAACTCTCTGCCCAGAGATGCTGATCCAACGATGCGTCGATCAACTGAACTGTGATACGTACGCGATCTGCGGAACGCATCACCGAGCCTTCAATCAGAGCGTCCGCCTGTAATTCACTCGCAATTTCGCGCATCGATTTTTTCGTGTTCTTGTACGGCATCACGGAGGTGCGTGAGAGGACTTTCAAGGCTTTGATCTTCGCCAGATCCGCAATCACGGCTTCGGTCATTCCATCTACAAAATATTCCTGCTCCGGATCGGCAGAGAAATTCTGAAGAGGAAGCACAGCAAGCGACTTGAACCCGGGACGAGCAACTGTAGCCTTCCTCACCCCGATCCAATAGAAGGCGAACGCGCCCAGCAACAATAAGACTATTGCAGCTGCAATCGCCTTCACGCTCCTTCCAGCAAGGCGGGCGGCCCTTCCGACCGCTTGCTTTGTCGTTTTTGGAAGTGACACACTGCTTAGAATCTGACGCAGGTGGAATGCCAGATCTCCGGCAGATTGAAATCTCTGGTCGGGTTCCTTATTCAAACAGCGTTTTACTACTTGATCGAGCTCCGCCGGAATGGCGGGATCAAACCCCAACAGTGAGGGAGGGTCTTCTTTTAAGATAGCAGACATCGTTTCCGCGGGCGTCGAACGCGAAAAGGGGCCCTGGCCGGTAATCGTTTCCTGCAAGACGCAACCAAAGGAAAAGATGTCGCTTCTTGCGTCTACGCGCATTCCCCTCAATTGTTCGGGAGACATGTAAGGGACGGTCCCCATCACAATTCCGGTCGCGGTGTCCGGTCCTGCGGTTGCCTCAAACTCGGCCTCCGCAGGGTTGAAATCGTGATGCCAGCGCGCTAGTCCAAAATCCAGAATCTTTACATGTTCATCGCGTGTCAGGAAAATGTTTTCCGGTTTCAAATCTCGATGAATGATTCCTCTGGAGTGCGCTGCGGAAAGACCTTCCGCAATCTCCATTCCCATTTGGACTGCATGAGGCCAGTGAGGAAGACGTTGTACAATCCGGCTGCGCAGTGTTTCCCCTGGCAGCAGTTCCATAACCACAAAGGATGCGCCGTTTTCCGAACCCACATCGAAAACGGTAAGAATGTTCGGATGAGAAAGAGCTGCCAGCACTTTCGCTTCGCGCTCGAAGCGGGCGAGTGCGGATGCATTGCCGCTCAAACGCTCGGGCAAAACTTTGATTGCGACTTCGCGGCCTAAACGCGTATCTTTTGCCCGATATACTTCTCCCATTCCGCCTTTCCCCAACGGTGAAAGGATTTTATATGGGCCTAGTAGTGTACCGGTTTTCATAAGCGACCTGCAGATGGGGCGCGGGCTTCGAGCCCTATTTCACCACAAACAGTATACTGCGTATTTCAATTTTACTGAGCTTGAAATGTATTGCGGACCCCGAGCCGTTCTTAGCCGGAGTCGTTGATCCGAAGCAGCTGTGTGCTGGCCCAATACTTCTACTGAGGCGTCAAGAGGACTTTTCTGACAAAGAGGAGGTTCCCGGACTGCCCGCGCTGCGCCTCCAAACCCGCGCCGCTTATCTCCCCTCTCTCCCCGCATGGACCGTTGACTGGCGGTTCTTGCCAGTTGCCCCTCGCAGCTGTGACCGATGGGCTGCCCAACTTTCTCTGGGAAAGTGACGGGTAGGGAAACACGTCAGTCTTCTCCTCCGGCCTGGAGTTGTCTCGTTTGCACGCGCGTCGTTTCGTTGTGTCAGTTGTCAGATGTTCTTGACCGGTCTGCACATTGAACGCATGCGCTCAGCCCATGTAGTAGATGAAGGCTTGGGAACTTAGCCCGAACTTCTCACCACCAAGTCACTTAGACACAAAGAAGTTAGCGCAGAAATCCTACCTGTAGAGACTTGCCGGTGATATTAGCATGAGCCATTCAATTCGGGCTGAAAATTACCGACAAGATCGGGGATTCAGATGGCCTTGATTAATCTGAACCTTCGGGCATGTCTTGCTGTCTTGGTGTCTTGGCGCCTCGGTGACGAGATATGCAAGCTAAGGGTACCGTCTGCCCAGAATCAGATTGGGCAGTCCCATTTGGAATCGAATCTTGTCCAGGGTCCGTGCTGCTTTCATGGGCTCAGGAATGTCAAACTCCCAAAGATTGCAGGGTGAGGCGTTGACACCCGATACGGCGAGAATCGCGTTCGTGGCCCGCCGGGCGGCTTCGTTGGCTCCTTCCATCGTAGCGAGGTCCGTGTAGGTTCGAACATAATCAGAAGCAAGAAAGAGATTCTGGATTTCGGTGTGTGCCTCGGGGCGGAAGGCGAGCGAGCCCGCATGGTTAATGAGCAGCGGTTCGAGGTTCGTGATACCTGTCGGGTTCGGCAGCAGGATATCCGGATCAAGGAACCAATCGACCAGATTGTCGTCCTTGATCTGTTCGAGGCCTCCGACGTTCAGTGCCGCTTTCAACTGCGCCCACACTTCGTTCTTGACCTCTTCGCGAGAAGCACACTGAATGGCCGGTTTGCCGTTGAAATTGCCTGCTGCGGTCCAGTTGGAAACGTCCACTGAAAGGATGCCGCCTATCTGGCCGTTGCCGTAGTTCGAGAGGTCATAGGAATTCCAAAACTGCCGCTGCGAAATGGACGTCAGTGCCCAGTTAGAGTCCAAATAGATGGCGTGGCCGTCCGTCAAGGGTTCGTCTGTCTTCAAGTAAAACTGTATACCGTTCATCCATTCTGTTCTTAACTTCTTCAGCATCGAAAGGGAGGGAGCCTCTCTGCTTAGATCGTCTGTAACCAGTTCCTGCATGATTTCCACGGGCATCGCGGCTACATAAAAGTCAGCAGAGATCTCGGACGGTTGCCCCGCCCGATCAATTGTGACGCTGCGCAGCCTGTTGCCGTCAAGGTTCAATGAACGGATCGCTGTGTTCGCTTCCATCCGGGCACCAAGACGCGAGGTGAGATGAGTGCGCCATGGATCGATCCAGACATCGTTGGTGGGTCCCTTTAGGAGACGATCGAATGCCCGCCCCGGGACAAGAATGCCATAGAAAAGTTGGAGCAGAATGCGCCCTATGGTACGCGTGCTCCCCTCTTCGGCACGCATCGCAACGAGCGATCTTGTTTGGCCTTGTCCCAAGTATTTCTGGTAGTTCTCGGATTTTGTCTTGGCTTCGATGAAGTCCCAGAACGGTGTCGGCTCGAACTCCTGGAGGTAACGTTCTTCGCAACTGGTTGCCAGCCCCATCATCTTCTTGACAAAAAATATGACTTCCTCGGAAGGAATATCCAGGTGGCTGAAAAGCAAAAGAAGAGCGGTTTCCAGATCATCGGGTGTCTCGGGGAAACGGCCCGCTAAAACAACTTCGGGCTTGCCGGCGCGAGCCAGCAGAATACGCGTTGCAGTGGTGAGGTTGTCGTAGCAAGTGCCGCCGTGAGGACCGAACGGAATCCGTTTCATCGTGTCGGTGACATGCTTGTAGAAGCCGGGGAAAAACCGGAAGCCATGTTCGCCGGGCAAGTCAATCCGCCCGTCGGTACCGGTGCCTGGAATCGGGATACTCCGGGCTTTCCCGCCGAAGGTGCCGCGTCGCTCGTAGACCGTAACATGAAACTCTCGTTCCGCCAGTTCATGTGCGGCACTTAGGCCTGCTACACCACCCCCTAACACAGCAACAGTGGGCATTGTCGGCATAGATTCTTTTCCCTTCCGCTATCTGCTCAGGCTTACATTCCCGGCCTCGCGACGAACCTCCTGATTCCCTGCATTTCTAACCAGGGGAGCACGGTGAAAGCCGAAACAGCTTTCCCAGGACAGAGTGGCAGGTTTCGTTCGTTCGGAAATTGGATGAAGTGTAACACGTTTCCCCACTACCACATTTCCTTTTTTGAAAGGCGTTAGGCCCATTTGTGATCCGGTCTCCCCTGAGTCGAGGGGAGTTCATGCTTGACAAGCGGACATACATAGTGGGACTGTTAAGCCAAATTCTCTGGTTAAAACTGAGTTGTATCCGGGATCGGCCAAAGCAGAGTGTCGAAGGAGCGGGGTTCATTTAATGGCATGCTCGCTCTGGATGCTCCTATTCTCTTTGGCTCTGGTCTCGTGGTTACAACTGCAGTTGTGTTGCAGGCTTGCACTCTGGCACTGATTGGAGTCAATTTATTCGGCGGAGGAACTGGAATGCTTTCAAAACCCTGGGAGGAAAGAAAGACAGACTATGATTTCATCGTTGTGGGTTCCGGTTATGGCGGAGCCATTACAGCGGCTCGGATTGCCACAGCTGCCCTGATTCCTAAACCGACTCTGTGCATTCTCGAACGTGGAAATGAATGGCCTATCGGGACTTTCCCGGATTCGCTGGAGGAAGTGTTGCCTGCCACGCGGAATGACCTGAACCCTCTGGGACTATACGAATTATTGAACTTTAGAGATATCTCCGTGATCAAGGGGTCGGGGCTGGGTGGAACCTCGCTAATCAATGCCAACGTCGCCATCGTCCCAGACCGCGATATCTTTCAGCGGGCTGGATGGCCGAGGACCCTCAGCTACGAGGCAATGCAAGCCTATTACGACAGGGCCCGGGCAACTTTAGCCGCAACCCCGCATCCACGCGCACTGGCCTTGGCCAAGGTGCAGGCTCTGGACAAGCGCGCCCAGCAGTTGGGCAGTCGAGCAGAGCCATTGACCCTGGCTGTGAACTTCTCCATTGATGGGCCCAACCCGTATGGAGTCGGCCAAAAGCCTTGCACCGACTGCGGGGATTGCGTGACCGGCTGTAATGTTGGGGCCAAGAATACCCTTTACATGAATTATTTGCCAATGGCCAGAAATGCCGGTGCTGAGATCTTCATCCAAACCAGAGTGGAATGGATTGAAAAGCTGGCTGGTGGAGGTTGGAGAGTCCACGGCCAGCACCAGCAGGGCCTCGGGAGTGAACCCTTCACGATCGATGCGCGACATGTGATCCTTGCGGCCGGTTCACTCAACTCCACAGAGATCCTTCTCCGCTCCGAAATGCATGGCTTGCGCGTCTCGCCGGAGCTGGGCAGAGGTTTTGGGGGTAATGGGGACTTCTTCGGACTCGCTTACAACGGAAACTATCAAACCGATGTTCTGGGTTACGGAACCAAACATTCCGTTCAGCCTGGCGACTCGCACCCCCCAGGGCCCTCGATTGTCGGCTTGATCCGATACAACTCAAACCTTCCATTAGAGCAGAGGATTTCCGTTGAAGATTTTTCCTTTCCTAGTGCCTACGTGCTAGGCGCCAAGATGGCATTTGCTGCCCTGCACGGGGAGGACACTGACGTTGGCGATGAAGCCGCGAAGCGGCAACGCATTTTTGCTGACTTCAACCCCTTGCGGACATATTTCCCCGATGGGGCCTTGAATCACACCATGCTGTACCTGGTCATGGGGCAAGACGACGCTCGAGGAACCATGGTGCTTGAGACTCCCTGGAACGACCCGGAAGGGCAGCTGAGGATTGACTGGGACGAAGCCGGGCAGCAGGTCGTATTTACGCGAATGAATGAGGAATTGCGCCGGCATGCTTGTGCGCTGGGAGCTAGCTTCATATCTAATCCAACCTGGAATATATTTCGCACCCGTCACCTGATTACCGCCCATCCGCTGGGCGGGTGCCCGATAGGGGAAGATTATCTCCATGGGGCGGTCGATGAATTTGGCCGCGTTTTTTCCGGGGATGGCAGTGTTCATGAAGGGTTGTTTGTCTCTGACGGGGCGCTGATTCGCTCGGCCCTGGGCGTCAATCCTTTCCTCACGATCTCTGCTCTGGCCGAATGGATCGCCGAACGGAAAGTCCGTCAACTCCAAGGAGACCCCTATCCTGAACCAAATGCGGCAGTCAGTTTTTCAGTCATCGATCCCATGGAGGTTATCAACCTGCACGATGCGGAGTTGGACCTGTTATTCCAGCGTTGTCCCTCGATGGGAATCGATGAGCTCATCAATACCGGTCAGCGCCGGATCGATATTGCCAATCGACGCATTTTCAACGACAGCTATTGGAAAGGCTTTCTCCCCAAAGGCCTCATCCTGGGCGAACTGGCGGATGGCTTGTTCACGGGCTACAACAAAAAGTTCTGGCGGGAAAGAGATAAAGTCTCAGGTGCCACGCTCTACGTCGACAACCGCATCCCGCTAAACCATGCGCTTGAGGAGGTAGTCCTCGAAGAAAGGACGAACGATCTGGATCCTGGGCGCTACATTCTGGTCAGGTACACTGACCCGCCCTTCGACATCTTCTACGACATGCTGAAGATCGTAAACGAGGGGATGATCATTTTCCGTGGATATACCGGCGAATATCCGAACGGTCATCGAAGCTTCGACGGGGTTGGGGTCCGAAGTTACGGGTTCGACCAGATGACGGTGGAAGACCACCGTGACTTGTTTCAGAACGGAACAATGCCTCAGAAACAAGATCTGCAGGGCATCTGGCAGTTGGACATCATTGCCAACGTCCGTCACACACGCCGCATTGGATGGATTCAGTTTGATCTCAAACCGGATGGCCGACTGGAGAGCCGATATCAGTTGCTGGGACTTTTGGAGGGGCTCTTCATCCCACAGCCTATCCAGGAGCATTTTCAAATGCCGGACTTCACGACCTTCGGTGACGAAATCCGCAAAGTCGATGAGAAATTGCTGGTTGGCAGGTTCATGACGCACTTGCCATCGGAAGTCCTGGCTATATTGGGGGGCCAGTCCCTCGGTATCTTCCAACCTGAACCCAATTCTGATCAGTTTGGTTTCTATTACATCCTCTCTCCCGTTGATCAGAGCGTTCTGCCGACAAATGCGCTACTGCAGCCTTTCTTAGATGTGCAACTGCCCGACGGGCTTGGGATGACTTTCGACGAGCAGATGGTGGGTTGGTTCTTCGAAGGACTTTCCACTTCTGCTGAAGGACGGGCAGGAGATATCGGCATGGCTCATCTCATCCCGGCCTCGGGTGATCCGCAAGGTGGAGTGGCCTGCAGTTTCCAGGTGCGGATGACGATCCGCGATTTAAACGAATTCATTGACGGTGTAGAGCACGAAGCAGGAATGCAGGGAACGATTGCGTTTGGCCGGTTCCTGGGAGAGGAATCGGTTACCTACACCCTCGACTCCCAGAAGAGTCTGTTTAACTATCTGCGAGTCAACGCGGCGACCGGTGAGGCCGAAATGCGTTACCACCTTGTGTTCCAGACCAAGAGTAACCGGAGTTTTGTATTTGAAGGCCGCAAGTACATGCAGAAAGACGAGAGCAGCGGCATTCGGGCCATGCAAGAGGTCCTTGAGGACTACACCACGCTGTTCTGCCATGTTTACGAATGCAGCGTCGACAATTCTCTAAAAGAAGTCGGCATCGCCTACCTGAAATTCCGGACCTTTGAAGACCTGGCAGCCTTAGGCAGTTTGACGGACTTCCTCCGTTCTTTCAAAGTGACAGGCTCGAGCGATCCGTTACTTCAGCTATCAGGACAAATGCGCTTTTTGGCCTTTACCGGCCAATTTGTCCAGAGGGAGTACGATCCTCTTGGCTGGTGAGTCGCTAGACTAGTGTAAGTTGGGTTGTCGTTGAGGGCTGGTTTGCTTCGGCAGTTGGGAGACCCTGCCTTGGCTTCAGGTTATCACGCTGGCTGTTGCCTGCTTAGCCTTAGGTGTTAGACCCAACCCCTTTGCCGGGACTAGGACTAAGAGTTTGCCTCGCCTTGTGACCTCCCTTCACATATTCTCGAAAGGTCCTGCCGGTCTTCTGCTGAAACATGGCTGCCAGCGAAGGGACTTCACCCACGGGTTCGTCGAGTTCCACTTTCTCGATCCGGTAAAGAGGGAAGAAGATTGTTGCGAGCCCTATGGGACATTGCCCGCTGAGTTGATTGAGCCACTCATCAAAGGTACTGAGATCAACACCGCGGATTGTGACACCGGCTGAATTCAGCTCTACCATCTGCCCCCAGAACTTCTCTCGAGGTGTGTGTAGGCTGACGACGACTGTCGCGTCGCGTTTCATGTGGGCCCCTTGTCAGGCTCTTGAAACAAGCGCACTGGTCCCCCCAGCCACCAAGGTCAGCAGGCAACCCATCAGCGTATGCCAGGTGAAATCGATGGGAGTGAAGGCCATGACGATGATCATGCCCGCCAACCCAAAAGTCAAGCCGACATAGGCGTCTTTCTGATCGGCCCTTCTGAAAAAGAGCCCCAAGAAGAAAGTACCCAACATGCCACCATACGGGACGGCGGCAATCTTGAGCCCCAATTCAACAACGGGACTTCGGACACCCCGGAACAGCATGGCTGTGGCTATCAGGAGCACTCCCCAAAAAACTGTAAAGAGCCGGGAAATGGTCACCTCTCGTCGCGAGGACAGCGAAAGGCCAGGGAACAGCGTTTTGAAGAGGTCCAGATAGGTTGAAGAAGCGAGTGCACTGATGGAAGAGGAGAGTGTTCCCATTGCAGATGCCAGGACTCCGGCGACCACCAGCCCGGAGACTCCGCTGGGCAGACTCTCTATGATGAACTTGGGGAAAATCTCGTCTGACGAATTCAGTCCAAGACGAGGGAAGGGGACTCCCCTGTAGAATGCGAACAGACAAAGTCCCAGCAGGAGGAAGAAGGCAAATTGCACCACAATCAAAGCGGCATCCAACATGAGGGCGCGCTGGCTGTCCCATCGGCTCTTGCACCCCAGCAGGCGTTGCACCAACAGCTGGTCTGTCCCATGAGACGCCATGGTGAGGAAAGTTCCACCCAGCAGCCCTCCCAGCAGCGTGTAGGGGCTCGAAAAGAAATCCAGCCAGCCCTCCCCCCAATAGAAATTGATCACCTCGGCTTTGTTCACCCCAAGCCCTGTGGCAAAGTGGATCACGTCGTGCCACCCCTGCGGTAGCTGCCACACAATAATCAGCACGGAGATCCCAGCTCCCCCCAGGTAGATGAAAAGTTGTACGACATCCATCGCAACCACGGCCTTCAGTCCGCCCACGCAGGTATAAAGCAGTGTAAACCCACCCACCATGAGAATGCAGGCAGGGTAATCGAGGCCGGTAATCAGGTGGATTGGAATGGCGGTAGCGAACAATCGGACGCTGGAGGCCAGCAAACGCGTGGAGATGAAGACCGAGGAAGTAAACCTCCTCAGTGAAACACCGAATCGGCGGCCGAGAAAGTCGTAGGCCGTCAAGAGTTCTCCCCGGTAATAGGCGGGGATGAAGAGCACGCTGACCAGCAAGCGCCCGAAGAGGTATCCGAAGGCCAGCTGCAGGAAGTGCAGGTTGCCTCGATATGCGAGACCCGGGACGCTAATGAAGGTCAAGCTGCTGGTCTCACTGGCAACAATGGAGAAGCCGACCGCCCACCAGGAGAGCTGCTTACCACCCAGGAAAAAATCTTCCGGGGTCCGCTGCCGCCCGCCAACGAAGATCCCGGCCAGAGTGACCCCTGACAAGTAAGCCGCAACCACTGCATAATCCAGCCAGGTAAAGCCCATAGATTCAACCTTGCAAACGGTGAGTTACAAGTAGTGTTGGTCTATTTCGAAGAGGGATGCAGCCGGTAGATTCCGGGGGTACCAGATTATTCAAGCATTTCTGGCCGCGACGGCAAACGCTTCCCTGGCTGCTTCAACGGTCTGTTGGAGGTCTCTCTCCGTATGGGCCGTGGAAAGAAAGCCTGCTTCAAATTGGCTCGGTGCCAGGTACACTCCGCGCTTTAACATTTCCTGGAAGAAGATAGCAAATCGTCCGGTGTTGGACTGCCGGGCTGATTGCCAATCTGTGACTGGTACTCCTTTTCTGGAAGGGGATGAGGCCCCAGTAGGTTCGACCCATTCCGAGGAGAAAAACAGCGTGAACATGGAGCCTACCCGGTTGGCCCACACCGGAATTCCCGCCTCTTTAGCTGCAGCTACCATGCCTTCGCTGAGCATGCGCGAAAGTCGCTCGAGCGATTCATAGGTGCCGGGACGCTTTAGGATTTTCAGAGTGGTGATACCCGCAGTCACGGCCAGTGGGTTGCCGGACAGGGTCCCCGCCTGATAGATCGGGCCAACCGGGGCGACACAATCCATGACATCGTGACGACCTCCATATGCGCCGACCGGCAATCCACCTCCAATGATCTTGCCAAGCGTGGTCAGGTCAGGAGCTATGCCGTGGAGTTGTTGAGCTCCTCCATAAGCTACGCGAAAGCCTGTCATAACCTCGTCAAAGATCAGCAGGCTGCCACTGTCCGTTGTGACTTGGCGTAATCCCTCCAAAAACCCGGGCACGGGAGGAACACAGCCCATATTGCCCGCCACCGGTTCAACAATGACGGCGGCAATCTGCTGGGCGTGCCGGGCAAAGATGTCCTTCACAGCGGAAAGGTCGTTGAATGAGCATGTCAGCGTGAGTTCAGCCAGTTCTGTAGGGACTCCCGGGCTGTCAGGCAAGCCTAACGTGGCGACTCCTGATCCCGCTTTGACGAGAAAACTGTCCGCATGGCCATGATAGCACCCTTCAAACTTGATGATCAGTGGCCGGCGTGTAAAGCCTCGAGCCATACGAATCGCGGCCATGGTGCTTTCGGTTCCGGAATTGGTGAGCCGGACTTTCTCAATGGAAGGATAGGCCGCGCAGATTAGTTGCGCCAGCTCGATCTCCCCTTCAGTGGGCGCTCCAAAGCTGATCCCCGTTTCCAAAACCTGGGAGAGGGCTTCCATGACTTCGGGGTGACAGTGTCCCAGGATTAGGGGGCCCCAGGAACAGACGTAATCGATGTATTCATTCCCGTCCACATCAAAGAGGCGCGAACCAGCCCCCCTGGAAATGAATAAAGGATTTCCGCCGACTGCCTTGAAGGCGCGAACGGGAGAATTGACGCCCCCTGGAATGGTCATCTTGGCCACTTCAAACAGTTGCTTCGACTTTTCGTTCAAGAGTCCTCCTGGCACGACCTGTCCGTCAGGGAAGGAACCTCTTCGGTTGAGGGCGCACGCTTTAACTCAATAGCCGAACCGCTTCTTTGGCAAAATAGCTAATAATCATGTCGGCACCGGCTCGTTTGATGCAGGTTAGCGATTCCAGGATAGTGCGATCTTTGTCTAACCATCCCATCTGATACGCCGCCATCAGGGAAGCATACTCCCCGCTAACCTGATAAGCAGCCACCGGAAGGTCAAATTCCGTCTTTACGCGGTAAATCACATCCAGGTAGGGCATGGCCGGTTTGACCATCACAATATCGGCTCCCTCCTCAATGTCCAGCGCCACCTCGCGCATGGCTTCCCGCTGATTGGCCGGATCCATCTGGTAGGATCGGCGGTCTCCGAATTTGGGGGCAGAATCGGCGGCTTCCCTGAAGGGTCCATAAAACCCTGAGGCATATTTAGCTGCATAGGAAAGTATCGGGACACTTTCAAAGTGGTTCTCATCCAGCACTTCTCGTATGGCGCGCACCCGGCCGTCCATCATGTCGGACGGAGCAATGATGTCCGCACCGGCCTGAGCATAGGCGAGTGCGGCTTTGGCTAGCAATGCCAGGGTCGCGTCATTGTCGACATCCCCTTCTCGGATTTGGCCGCAATGCCCATGTGAAGTGTATTCACAGAGGCAAACGTCTGTGATCACGAGCAATCCCTGAGCTGCTGATTTGATGGCCCGAACAGCCTGCGGGACGATACCGTCGTCAGCGTAAGCTTCGCTCCCGGATTCATCTTTGCTCGAGGGCAAGCCGAACAGCATGATCGCTGGGATTCCCAGTCGCTCGAGCTGGGTGCACTCCTCAACGAGCCAATCTATTGAAAGATTGTAGTTCCCAGGCATTGAGCTGATTTCCTTCTTGACCCCTCGGCCCGGACACACGAACAGTGGGTAAATGAAATTCGACGGGGAAAGCCGGGTCTCCCGGACCATGGACCGTAGTGTTTCGTTAATGCGAAGCCGCCTGGGGCGGTAATAAGGGATTTCCATTTGATCACCTGTCCAGCTGATCTCCATCCTCAGCCGTTATGAGAGACTCGAACCTCTTTCCGAGAGTTAACCTTGATTCCTCCTCTATCCTGAGACTGTACCCAATCTGCGCTTGCATGGCAATGCCGTTTTCTTCTTGAGGGGTTTCAGCGGCTTCCTGCTAAAAGAGGCGCTCTTGCCTGCGCATGTTTCCGAATGACCCCACGTTTTTCAAGGAAAAGGTGAAGCGAATTTGTGATTCGTTTTGATAGGTCGGACCGAACTGCCGCAATCCTACCTGCCGCAGTTCCATAGCGATGCCGCAGCAATCCCAATTGTAGGCCAATTGGCCTGCGATATATTGTCGGGTCTTGCTAGTGAAGTCGTATGCCACGCTCAATGCCGCATTGATCCCTCGCCGCGTGAAGTTGCCGTAACCCCCCATAGCTCGTATCTGGTTGGAGAGACGCTGCTCAGGGGGGAGGTTCTTGGTGTTGTAATACGTGAGTGCAACAAAGTTGTTGGCAATGTACACCCAACTGCTGACGCTGGAGGCCCGAACGGTTTGAATCTTGGGATCGTAATCAGTGCGGAAGTCCACAATGTAATGCATTGCTGGAGTAAAACGGACGCGAGTAATCAGCGGCGAGAAGTGACGATACTGATCCAGGAAGCCGAAGGCGGTTAGCAGATTGACCGGGTAAAAAACGTTGGGGAGACCAGGAACCAGTGCGTTTCCAAACGTCGGATCAAAAAAGTAAATCTGCCCGATCCGAACCGATAAGAACTCGCTGGTCGTCGTCCCTCCATCCGAAGTAGGGCGGCGGGAAAAGAAGCGGTTGTTGAGGAAGTATTCAACCTGGTTGGTATTGCTGAGGATGTCGCGCTCGTCAAAAAGTATCGTCTGGTTGAACTCATTCACCCCTGTCACAAACCGGTAATTCACCTCGGGGTCGACCACGTGTTTGTATCGCTTCTTGCCGACTTCGAAGACCTTTGCCAGACTGGGTCCATGGAACTTCCCTTGAAAGTCAAACGCCGAGCGAACCAAGTTGTTTGGGGAGACCCCGGTCGGAGTGCCCGGGGCCAGGCGTTCGGAATAAAACGTCTCCCGGACAGCCACAGAGGGAGTGAAGCTCATCCCTCGAAACCTGAATAGCGGAAAAGTCACTCGCGGATAGAAATCAAACCGCTGCACCACGGGAGGAGTCTCCACCTTGGAATCTGTGCGACTCAATCCATCCACGGCTGAGTCGAAAGAGAAATAGACGGGCCATTCCTTGACTTGATGGGCACGACTGAAGAAATCAAAGCTGGGAAGCGTCCGCGTGGTTACGGGTGTCGGGGAATATAAAGTTGAGCGATGTTCGCCGAAGAAATTCACACTGTACGTGGAGAAATTTTTTGTGAGAAACCCCGACGAAACCTGATCAGGCCGAAAAATAGTGTTGAAGGAACTTCCGTAGACCTGGCGGAAGGTCTGAGAACTAACCACATCGACGTTCACTACCCCGCGAAAGCCATTTTCAAAAATGGTGTCGGCAAGGATCCTGCCGCTTTGCCCGCCCTGGCCCAGACGGTCGATGGCGAAGAATCCTTGAGCGAAGATATGAGTTCTCTCCCCAGGCCTGGCGCGAAACACCACTTCGCCAGCCTCCCCCCGCAAGGAAAAATACTCCCCCGTCGCTAAGAGATCTGCACTCCTCCCCAAAGTCAGGTAGAAAGAATCCCGAAAGGAGCGCCCTTTTGTGGTGGAATTCCCGGTCGACGGGATTAGTAATCCGCTCTTGCGGCTAGTATCGACTGTGGGCGCCACCATGTAGGGGCTAAAGAAGATCGGAACCTTCTTGACCCGAAAAAAGGAGTGCCTCATCTTAATATTACTGTCGACCTTCAAGATCCCATTTTTCACCGAAAAGCTCCACTTTGGAACCCGGTCTTCGCAGGCTGTTACAGTGCCATCCTTGACTCGATAAGTCATCTCCGACAGCTTCTCAACCTCCTTGGCCACAAAGAAGAAACCCGGATCGACCCTCCCTTTGACGTCATAGAAGGTACCGGTCTTGCTTCCAAGATTGAACTTGAAATGCTGGCCGTTGACTTTTTGCTGACCCTGCTCAAAGTAGACGTTCCCTTCCCCTTCGACGTCCAGGGTCTCGTCGTTTCCATGTATTTCATCTGCTTTCAAAAGCATATCCTGGTAGTGGACTTCCACATTGCCTTTCGCCATGAATTCGTGCTTTGCTGTCCTATGCTGCTCGCGCGCCTCTATGGTCATGGTGTCGCCGGTGCGCGAAGTCGAAAGAGGCGGGCTCGGGAGTGTGGCGGTGGGGGCTTGTCCCCTCGTCATCGCGCCCAATTGCAGGAGAAGCAACACCGGAAGTAGGTTGCGGACTCGACTCAGCAACTGTTGTCTTTCAAACCAAGGTTGAGGGGAGGGAAAGATAGATGGTCTACGCAAATGGAACCCAACAGGAAAAGCTTCGCCAGGAAATCGACTATTAATACAGTAAACAGTAATCTAGCATGCACCCGGATGCAATTCAATATTGCCGCCACAGGGGCCTTTTGCTAACATACCAGTGGTCCGCTGTATCAATTTTTGAGCAACGGAGCCCCATCTGATTTGGGAGCCTGGAAGGTTAGTGCGTGTCCCCTGAAGTAACCTCACAGAAATGTCCCTCCTGTAGTAGGGCGAACCTGATCACCGCGAGCATGTGTTGCCAGTGCGGACGTCCTTTAGTCCAACTGACCCAAGCCTCCGGCCTGGCGGACAGCATCATGGAACTGAAGACGTCTCGTCTGGGTGCAAAGAAGTCGGAGGACAAGAATCTCTCCCGGAACGGATTCACCCAAGACGGAGTCCGAAAGGTTCTCGATCGGGAGCTTGTCCGCCCCCGGGTAGAGGCTCAGGGGAACGGTGCGACACCAATCGACCCACCCTTCAGACCCGAGTATCACCCATTAGCCGAACGCGCATTGGAGAAAGTGAATCGGGTTCGCGTTCAAAAGGAATCCCCTCCTCGGTCTGACATTCAAGAGAACAAAGCCCCCCTGCCTGAAGTGGAATCTCCCAAACTGAATTCCCCGACTGCTCTGGCAGCCAGGAAGGTCAATCGTCAGACGACTCCAAACAGAGGCAAGGTCGAAAGGATTGAAATCAATTTAAGCCAGGGGGTCTTGCCGTTCGAGGATGCTGCGCTTCCGCACAGCCCTCTTCTGGAGGATGCTCTTTCAACGGGTCTGGCGGCAGCTCCCTTGGCCACACGCGCGATGGCAGGGACAATCGACGCCCTGTTTATTCTTGGGTGTTTCCTCCTATTTCTAGGGATTGTTTTCTTTGTGCCGGATTTTTCCCTCCCGACGAAATCCTCCCTCCTGGGATTAGCTGTTGTTCTTATGTTGATGTCTGTTTCCTACCTGTTCTTGTTCATTATTACGGGTGCCCAGACGTTGGGTATGGAGTACGAGAGTTTGAAGGTGGTCGGTTTTGACGGTCGAATCCCCTCGTTGAAGGAGATTGGACTACGAGTGTTCGGCTCTTTCACTTCTCTCGGGTGTTTTATGCTGGGATTCATTTGGGCCTACTTTGATCCCGATCGCCTGACCTGGCATGATCGCATTTCCAAAACGCTGATTGTCCAAAGAAGAGAGCGTCCTTTCAAGTAAACGGAGTCGGTTCCGGTAAAATGAACTTGACTTTCATTTTCATGTAAAGTCTGATATTCTTCTACGTCGATAATTCATTGAAATCCTGTGGCTTAAGTGGACTCAGGTCCAGAATTGTTCTGATAATGGGGGCACCGGATGTTAGAAGGATTTGTCATTACCTTGCGAGAAGGGATGGAGGCCTTCCTTATTGTCGGGTTGTGCCTTGCTTATTTGCGGAAGAGCGGTCGCCGACACCTGGAGAGAGCTGTGTACTGGGGCATCGCTGTTGCCCTCGTCCTTTGTACTTCCGCTGGAGTAGTCCTCTATCAAGCAACGTTTAACCAGTCTTACTGGGAAGCTATCCTCTCGCTGGTGGCAGCACTCTTTGTGGGAACCCTTACCCTGCACATGTGGCGGGCCTCACGTAGGCTCAGGAAAGAGATCGAAACCCAGCTGGAGCTGGCTTCCGCCAAAACCGGGGGGGCAGCCGCCTATTGGGGCGTCTTTATTTTCACCATCCTGATGATTTCTCGGGAGGGCATTGAAACGGCCTTGCTGCTTGGTTCGCTCATGTTCCAGGCACAGGCCCGACCCGTGCTCGCCGGGGGCGTGCTTGGTCTCTTGGCCGCCATTGGGTTGGCCTTCTTGTGGGCGCATTATGGACGGCGAATCAATCTGTCCCGTTTCTTCCAGGTGACAGCCCTCTTCCTGTTGATCTTTGTCGTCCAGTTGCTCATCTATTCGTTCCACGAATTTACCGAGGCTTCGCTTTTTTCCAACAGTGAATATCTTCATCGCATTACGGAACCCTACGGGCCCGACGGTAGATATGGAAAGTTTCTGACGTATTGCTTGGTCCTGATCCCGGCAGGGTGGTTTCTTATCTCCTCAGCGCTGATACGGAAAAAAGACCACCGCAGAAGCCTGTCCACCCTCCAGTCCCTTGATCCGGTGGGAAGGCCGGTCTTGTCACCAACAGAAAGGGCTCTTGACTGTGGAAAAAGTAATTAAGCCTGATGCCCAGTGGAGGAAGATTCTTACACCCAAACAATACCAGGTGACCCGCCGGAAAGGTACAGAACCGGCATTTAGCGGGGAGTACTGGGACACGCATGACAGGGGGACCTTCCGCTGTGTCTGTTGTGGGAATGATCTGTTCACTTCAAACAAAAAATTCGATTCAGGGACGGGCTGGCCCAGCTTCTGGGATCCTGTTGCCAAAGAAAACATCCGGACCGTAATCGACAACAGCTTACCCCTGCCGCGAATTGAAGTCCTCTGTAGCCGCTGCGATGCCCATCTCGGACATATTTTTGAAGACGGCCCAGAACCAACCGGACTGCGCTATTGCATCAACTCTGCAGCCTTAATGTTCGACAGGTCCCCGCAGGAGTGACCCCTTAACGCTTGGCTTCGAAATCAAAATACTCCTGTTCCACAACATACCCTTTGTCTTTCAGCTCGATCTTTAACAGGGTGTGACCGGGAAGATAGAGTCTCTTTCCAAACAACGTCTCAGGCCGATAGTCAATTTGGAACTCATATTTGCGCCAGCCTTTGGGGAGCTTGAGTTGCTTAGCAGAGATCCGAAGCAACCGGTTGTCGTTCACACCAACCCAGAGGAGCCCACGTTGACGGAGGGGGACCGGGTGGCCGAGGATATTGATCTGTTGGCCAGCGAGTTGTGGGACGGTCTCAAATCGGAGAACCTCGCAATTGTTTCCATCAATTACTTCCTGCCGCTCTTTATGGAAATCGCTGGCAAAACGATTCTCGAAATCAAACATCTGGTTGATGGCGCCTGTGAAAGGGTTGTCCAGGGTCGGCAAATCCCCCAACGCGCCGGGGTCATTCCCTGCGGCCCCCCCCCCCCACATACGTGTCTCCCGGAACGTTGCTCGAGTGGCAACCTCCCGGTTTTGTTGGCGCTCGACTTGATAACCGTTCAGAAATTCACGTCTGGCTAGTGTCTGTCCCTTGGCGTCAGATTCCGTGACGACAAGTCTCTCCCGACATTGAAAACTTCTTAGCGAAATCTGGTCCATGCTCAGGTTTTCGCTCAAGTGTGTCAGAATCTGCTGATCGTCTTCAAATATGATGGATTCTTCCTGGGCCCAGAGGGGCACAACTCCAGTCCCCAGCAGAAACAAAAAAACTGCGCGCAAGAGTGGTTTTTGTTGGTTCACTTCATCTTTCCGAATCCAGTGGGGCATGCCGGCCAGGGTCGCGGCCGACCATTGCTCCTGGCTTTCCCAATGTGCTACGATGTCAGAAGGTTGCCTAGTCAAGGGTGTTGGCTACAAGGCGCACGGCAAGGTTGGACGTTCCGCCACAGACCTTTGCCCCTTGAGACAGTGTGAAGCATCCGTCGGCTGGCGTCAAATTCTTCTTAGCTAGGCCGGTTGTGGCGTTGTTCGATTTCGAGCTCTTTGGCTGGTCGTCGCATGGCTGGAACGCTGTACGTGGTGGCAACACCCATTGGTAATCTCGAAGACATCACCTTGCGCGCTTTAAGGGTTTTGCGTGGGGTGGATTTGCTAGCCTGTGAAGACACACGTCAGACATCCAAGTTGCTGGATCACTACCACATCAGCCTCCCTTTGACCAGCTATCATGAGCACAACGAGCAGGAAAAAGCCGATTATTTATTGGAACAACTCCAAGCCGGGAAGCAGGTGGGCCTGGTTTCAGATTCCGGAACACCCTGCCTCTCGGACCCAGGTTACCGCATTGTCCGGGTGGCCCTCGAGAACGGTATCCGGGTGGTTCCTATTCCCGGGGCCAGTGCGCTCATAGCAGCTCTCAGTGCTTCCGGCCGTCCTACAAATGAATTTGTATTCCTTGGATTCCTGCCCTCCCGCAAGGGTCCCCGCAAAACCTTCCTCCAAAAGCTGAAAGCGGAACCAAGAACGCTGGTCGTTTATGAGGCTCCCCGTCGTCTTCTGGAGAGCTTGCTGGATATCCGAGAGATCCTTGGGGACCGTCGGCTCACCGTCGCCCGGGAGCTAACGAAAATTCACGAGGAGTTTTTCTTCGGTCAGGTGTCAGAAGCTTATGACCATTTTCGCGCCCGTACCGTGAAGGGAGAGATTGTCCTCATCCTGGAGAGAGGCGAGCTAACCCGAAGTTCTTGTGGAACTTTGAATACCGAAGAAATGGACTTGCTTGTGAGAAATGCGATGGTGGTTCATGGGATCAGTCACAGGGAGGCTATCAAACTAGTAGCCGGGCAGTGGAATGTCTCCCGAAGGGGACTCTACCAACTGCTCGTATCGAGTAAAAGATCTGCCGCAGGAGGCGAGCTGTGAGACTTGCAAAACGATTGGGTCGTTTGGGAACTGAAACAGCCTTCGAAGTCCTCGTCAAAGCGCGAGCCTTGGAGGCTCAAGGAAGGGACATCATCCATCTTGAAATCGGAGAGCCAGACTTTGCCACGCCGGCCAATGTGGTGGAGGCTGCCAGCCGGGCTCTGCGTGAAGGGTACACCCACTATTGCCCTTCCGCCGGACTCAATGAATTGCGCGAAGCAATCGCCTGCGAGATCCGGACAACAAGAGGAGTGAAAGTGGACCCCGACTGGATCGTGGTGACGCCCGGGGGAAAACCCATCATGTTCTACTTACTCCTGGCTGTGGTAGAGGCAGGAGATGAGGTCCTCTATCCGAACCCCGGGTTCCCGATTTACGAGTCTATGATCAACTTCGCGGGTGGGACTCCTGTGCCCATCCCCTTGCGACAAGAACTCAAGTTCCGTTTCGATCCCAGAGAGTTCCAAAGCAAGGTGACCGAGCGGACCAAGCTGATCATAATTAACTCCCCTCAAAATCCCACTGGCGGCCTGCTCACAGAAAGTGATCTCCAGACTATTGCCGAAGTGGCCAGGGAGCGAGACGTGTTGGTTCTGTCGGATGAGATTTATTCTCATATTATTTACGGGGAGGCTCATCAAAGCATCGCCACCCTCAGCGGAATGCTGGAGCGCACCATCATCCTCGACGGTTTCTCAAAGACTTATGCCATGACAGGGTGGAGATTGGGCTACGGTGTGATGCACCCTACCCTCCAAACCCACGTCTCCAAGCTGGTGACCAACAGCGTTTCCTGCACAGCCCCGTTTATCCAGCGAGCAGGCCTTGAAGCCCTGGCGAACACCGCGGCGGCTGTTTCCCACATGGTGGCGGAATTCCGGCGTCGCCGTGACTTGATTGTACGGGGGCTCAACGAAATCCCCGGCCTGCAATGCTTGTGTCCTTCTGGCGCCTTCTACGTTTTTCCCAACATTCGGGCCTTTGGCAAGAGTAGCAGTGAGTTTGCAGATCGACTCCTCATGGAGGCTGGGGTTGCAGCACTATCCGGCACGGCCTTCGGATCCTACGGAGAAGGGTATATTCGGCTTTCTTACGCAAACTCGCTAGAGAACCTGGACCGGGCGATCCAAAGGATCCGTGAGTTCACTGCACATTTGTGACCGGCGGCCATTCTTGCAGGCAGGTCGATGGGTTGACAGGTCCGATCCGGAATGGCGATCTTTGTCGAAGATCGGTGACTGCACCTCCTTATCCTCGCCCCTCGATCTTCAACGCTGTTCAATCCTGCTTTGAGGATGCTTTCAGGTCAATCATCTTGATGCCCGGGACTGGTTCTGTCGTCACCACGCGGATGGCCCGAGCCAACTGGTGAGTGATGCCTTGGATTCGATAACAGGCTTGAAGAATCGACTCTGCTTCCTTTTTCAGCTCTTCATCTTGGCCAGGTTGGTCCAAGCCCTTAGCAATGAGCCTGGCTGCTCCGACAATCGTGGTAAGGGGATTATTGATCTCATGACACACGGTATTGGCGGCGCCCCGCAGGGTCAAGAACTTCTCGTCTTCCATTTTCCGCAAATAGCGGCTCTTGGTGTCTAGAAACCGGTTCACGCGCGCCACGACTTCGAACAACTCGGACAGGCCCGACGGTTTCACCAGGTAGTCGTTGGCCCCGATGTCGATTCCTTTGATCTTGTCTTCCACCTCGCCTTTGGAAGTCAGCATGATTACGATGGTGCTTGTACCCTCCGGCAACTCCCGGATCTTTTGGCAAACTTTGAACCCGTCCATCTCCGGCATGATGATATCCAGTAGTATGATATCCGGTTTGAGTTCCGTTACCAGTTGGAGGGCTTTCTCGCCGGAACTAGCATAGACGACCTGGAAACCGAGACCGGTAAAGCAGTCCACCAGTAGTCCCGCGTAATTAGCATCGTCGTCGACAACCAGGATTTTGGCGTGAGGCACTTCCAACATGAGAAGATCCCGTCCAGAAGAGGTGCTTCCAAATGTCCCCTGGAGATGAATCGGCAAGATTCCCAAGAACCCTTATGCCGCCTTGTCTCATCATGCCTCGGGTCATCCCTCCTGTCAAACCGGCCCGCAGGCAATATCACATGAACCCTGCGGCAAATCAGGGCCTCATCGGGCCCTTTGTATATGGAGTCTTAGCTGGCTGAATGGGTTATAATAGTTGGGGGTGGAAGGGATGTGCGTTTGAGCCATGGTTAACCGTAACGTCAATGCCGTGATTGTAGGCGCGGGGGCCGGCGGTGGCATTGTCGCGAAAGAACTGAGTGAGGCCGGCCTCACTGTTGTGCTGCTGGAACGCGGGACCTGGCCGAGTTTCGAAGCGCACGACCACGATGAATTAAGCGCCCAAACCTATGGCGTGCTGTGCAACGCCTTTGGGCCTGATGACGATCGATATCGTCGGGTGATTCAGGACACGACCGGTGTGCGGCATGTGGTGACCCCTATCGAGAGCGGTTATGGGAATATTGCAGCCTGCGTTGGCTCGGGTACCGCCAGCTACGGCGCTATGGCCTGGCGGTTCTTGCCCCAAGATTTCCGCATGCGCTCGGTTTATGGTTTTCTGGAGGGCTCGACGCTCGATGACTGGCCTATTTCCTATGATGACCTGGAACCTTTCTACGAAAAGGCGGAATGGGAAATCGGTGTCAGTGGCAACGGCAGTGAAAATCCATTTGCAGCGCTGCGTCGGAGACCTTACCCCATGCCGCCTCATGGGTACACGCTGGCCGCCCGCAGGCTGGAGCCAGCAGCCAGGAGACTGGCGTTCCATCCCTTTCATATTCCCATGCTCCGCAACACCGTCCCTTTCGGGGGTCGGTCAGCTTGCATCCGCTGCCGCTACTGCAGCGGGTACGCCTGCGAGGTCAACGCCAAGAACGGGACACACAACACAGTGATCCCGGCGGCATTGGCCACCGGCAATTGTGAGCTGCGCATCCAGTGTGTGGCCAGCGAGGTGGGCCTCGACGAGCGCGGGCGGGCCAAAGGTATCCGCTACTTCGATCAAGACCGTCGAGAACGGTTTCAAAGTGCCGACTTGGTTGTGCTTTCCTGCTCCGCTACCGAGACGGCCCGGCTCCTACTGAACTCTCGTTCCCGGCTCTTTCCATACGGCGCAGGCAATCGGTTCGACTGGGTAGGACGGAACCTTCAAGACCATGCTTACACCGGAGCTTGCGGTCTCTTCGGTGAAGAAGTATACGATGACGTGGGACCAGGAGCTTCCATTGCGATCTCTGATTTCAACCATGGGAACCCCGGACTTAAGGGCGGCGGGATGCTCTGTAACCAGTTCATCAGCCACCCCTATGCCTTTACCCAAAAGCGGCCTCCGGGAACAGCTGCCTGGGGGTGGGCTCATAAGCTATTCCAGCGGGACTACTTCAAGCGGCACATCGGGATCCACGGCCCTGTGCAGGAGATGCCCATGGCTGAGTCCCGGGTTGAAGTGGACCCCGGGGTGAAGGACTACTGGGGGATTCCTGTGGCGCGGCTCTCGGGACATCGTCACCCGCATACGATTGAGATCTGCCGATACCTGGCTTCCAAGGCGGACGCTTGGCTAACAGAAGCGGGGGCGATTCAGACCTGGCTCATGATCCCAGGAGCAGGTCTGGGGGGAGGTCCGCATCAGGCTGGCACTTGCCGGATGGGGAAGGATCCGAAAACTTCTGTCACCAATCGTTATGGCCAGGTTCACGAGATTGATAATCTCTTCATTGCGGACGGAAGCCTGCATGTGACCAACGGCGGGTTTAATCCAGTTTTAACAATTATGGCGTTGGGCTACTGGGTCTCCAATTACCTAAGGCGCGAGTGGACAGGGACCCGATTTCACTCCTAACTAATCAACCTCCTGATCTTGTTCAAACCGGCTCCGGCCGTGGCATCCAGGTTAGCTTCACTGCCGCCGCCACGCAGGGGGGAACACATTTCGTAGGCAACGTATCCGTCAAATCCCCCCTCTTTAAGCCCTGCGAAAAACCTCTCCAGGTCAATAAACCCTTCCCCCAAGGGCACCGCCCGAACCATTTCGGGCAACGGCCGATAATTCACCAGCCCCGGCATGTAGGCAAACCGCTTGAGCCGGATGTAATCTGCTAGGGTAGTCTGAACCATTCGGGGGGCCAAAAGTCTGGCGCCGAGGTAAGGGTCTTCTCCCATTAGGGCTGGCGCCCACGGATCGTACATGGCCCGACAATTGGGATGGTTCACGTCGTCGAGAAACTCAGCGAATGCGCCTGAAGCGATCCCGACATCATGGTGATTCTGGAGTCCTAGAATGATCCCGTAATCTGAAGCAATGGCCGCGCATTCCCGAATAGTTTTGACACACCGGGTCCAATCATCCATGTAATTCGCTTCCTCAGTCGTGTAGCCCGTAAAGACTCGAACAATCCTGGCACCCAGACATTGAGCCATCCGGGCCAAGTCGCGGACATATGCTACCTGCATCTCCCCAAAAGGAACTTCCAGGGAACTCTTCCCCACCGTGAAATCGGTATAGCCTGCGAGTGTCGCTATCTCGATGCGATGCGCGGCGGCACATTCTTTGATCCTCGGCAATTCACTCTCGCTCCAATCCAGTGTTGACAAGTGCGGCCGCTTCCCCATGAGTTCCACTGCCGAGTAACCGAGATCGGCAGCTCTGGCAATGAAACTCAACAAATCGAGTCCGTGTTGGCCCCAGAGGCCTGCATAGCTGACAGAAAACAGGGTGGGAAGCATAATTTGCAGTCCTGGTTGTCGGGTTCTCGTTTCACGGCTAGGCCCTTGGCGTCAATGAAAGCTGGGCTTCCTCCTGCACCCTGCTGATGCTGTCACGTGCTGGGCCTGCCTCCCAAAACCCGGGCTGGAAGCAAGATCAAGGCTCGCAACAGTTCGAACACCCCCGTGATAGCGATGCCGAGGAGCCGAAACGGCAACAGGAAAAGCCACACAAATGGGTACAAGACCAATGCCAGCAGCGCCAATGGCCAGCACAGAACCAGCAGAATGCACCAGAGCAGGAATTTGACCACGAGTCATCCCCCCGGGAAGGATTACGAGAAGATTAATAAGCTATAAGTTAACCGCCCTGGACTTCGGCGGCCTCAATGAACCGTCGGAGACTGATTCTCCAGGAACTTCTCGGACTGGCTGGTAATCAGAGAAGCCGCGGCAACTTGGTCGTCCTCTCCCAAGTCGATCAGCTTGACACCTTGGGTGCTCCGGCCCGCTGCGCGGATGGCAGAGGCTTCAAGCCGGATAACCTTCCCTTGGGCCGTGATGAGCATGACCTCGGATTCGTCATCCACCTTCATGATCGCCACTACCGGCCCGTTCTTCTCCGTGGTCCTGACGTTGATGATGCCTTTGCCACTGCGCGCCTGGAGTCGATATTCGCGGATTCGGGTGCGCTTTCCGTATCCGTTCTCCGTTACAGAGAGAATGAGCCCTTCATCCCCGCTGATAGTCATTCCGACCAGGTAATCCCGTTCAGCCAGCTCGATTCCCCTGACTCCTCTGGCCTGGCGGCCCATGTCGCGCACATCATCCTCGTGAAAACGAATGCACTTGCCTTGGTGGGTACCCAGGAAGATTTGGTTCTTGCCCGTGGTCAGCTCGGCTGCAATGAGTTCGTCTCCCCCATCCAAACTAATCGCAATGATGCCTCGTGCCATCGGATTGTTGAAAGCATCCAGGCGAATCTTCTTGACCACCCCTTTGCGGGTGGCGAACATGACGAAGCGTTCCTCGCTGAAATCCGTTACTGGAACGACGGCTGTCATCTTCTCTTCTGGAGCCAGGCTGACCAGATTGACAATGGCTTTGCCCTTCCCTGTGGTCCCGACGTCCGGGATCTCGTAAACCTTCAGCCAATGAACCTTTCCCAGATTGGTGAAGATCAGGATGTAACTATGGGTAGAAGCCACGAAGAGGTGTTCCACGAAATCTTCTTCACGGGTGCGCATGCCGATTCGTCCTTTGCCGCCGCGATGCTGCATGCGGTAGACATTGACCGGAGTACGCTTGGCATAGCCGCTGTGCGTCACCGTAACCGCCACATCCTCTACTGTAATCAGGTCCTCGAGCTTGATTTCAGCATGTTCATCGACGATCTGTGTGCGCCGCCCGTCTCCGTACTGTTTCTGGATCTCCTTCAGTTCCTTGATAATGAGTGCCCTCAAAACCCCCTCATTGACCAAGATCTCCTTCAACTCGGCAATCCGTTTGATCAGGTTTTGATATTCCTCCAGCAGCTTCTCGCGCTCCATGCTGGTCAGTCTTTGCAGCTGCAAGTCCAAAATGGCCTGGGCTTGGACCAGCGAGAAAGCAAATTGCCTCGTCAACCCTTCCCTCGCCTCCTGGGGAGATTTGGAGGCTCGGATGAGTTTAATGACGGCGTCAATCTTATCCAGGGCTTTTGTGAGGCCTTCCAGGATATGGGCCCTCTCTTCGGCCTTGCGCAGTTCAAATTGGGTGCGGCGCCGTACCACATCGATACGGTGCTCTACAAAATAACGGACCGTCTCTAAGAGGGCGAGAATGCGCGGCTGCCCATTGACGATAGCCAGCATGATGACCCCAAAGCTGGTTTGCATGGACGTTTGCTTGTAGAGGTTATTGAGGATCACCTCCGGCTGCTCGTCGCGCCGCAGCTCCAGGACGATGCGCATGCCGTCGCGATCACTTTCATCGCGCAGGTCTGTGATCCCCTCTATCTTTTTTTCCTGAACCAGCTCGGCGATGCGCTCAATCAGTTTGGCCTTGTTGACCTGGTAGGGGATCTCGGTAACAACAATCATCTCCTTATCGCCGCGCGCCTGCTTTTCAATGGCAGCACGGGCTCGCAGAACTATCGAGCCCCGGCCGGTGGCATAGGCTTGCTGGATACCGGCGCGCCCGTAGATAAACCCACCGGTGGGAAAGTCCGGGCCGGGGATATGCCGCGCCAGGTCTTCGGTCGTGGCCTCAGGGTTGTTGATGAAATGAATGACCGCATTGATGACCTCGTTGAGGTTGTGCGGGGGAATGTTGGTGGCCATCCCCACCGCAATCCCCGCCGAGCCATTCACCAACAGGTTAGGGATCTGGGCCGGCAGATAGGCCGGCTCAAGCTGGCTTTCGTCGTAATTGGGAACAAAGTCGATCGTTTCCTTCTCAATGTCCGCCAGCATCTCCACGGCGATGCGGGAGAGCTTGGCTTCGGTATAACGCATCGCCGCAGGGGGGTCGCCGTCCACAGACCCGAAGTTCCCTTGCCCGTCGACCAGCGGATAGCGCAGTGAAAAATTCTGCGCCATGCGAACCAACGTGTCGTAGATGGCTGCATCACCGTGGGGGTGAAAGTTGCCCATCACTTCGCCCACGATTTTCGCGCATTTCCGGTAGGGTTTGTTGGGAGCTAGTCCCATTTCATTCATCCCGTAGAGAATACGTCGATGTACGGGCTTCAGCCCATCCCTGACATCGGGGAGCGCGCGCCCAATGATCACGCTCATCGCGTAGTCAATGTAGGAGCGCCGCATTTCGTCTTCAATGTTGACCGGCGTATGGTTAAAAGAGAGCTGCCCTTCCATGGGATTCCTTCTAGACGTCGAGATTCTTTACATCCAGAGCATTATCCTCAATGAACTTACGGCGGGGTTCGACGGCGTCACCCATCAGGACCGTGAAGATCTCGTCGGTCTCGACAGCATCGTCGATGCGCACTTGCAGCAACGTGCGCGTCTCTGCATTCATCGTGGTTTCCCACAATTGCCCGGGATTCATTTCCCCCAACCCCTTGTATCGCTGGATGCTGAATTCTTTCTTGCCCGAGGCCAGGATGTGATCCAGTAATTCTTCACGAGTGTTCAACTCTTTCCTGGTTCCTCCCTTAGTCTCGCCCTTCTGCTCGATCGTGAAGGGGGCCTTGTCATATTCCTTCAAGGAGTGAGCCAGCGAGATGGCCCGCTTGTACTCCGCCAGGGAGATGAAGCTCAGATCGAAGACGCGGCGATAACTGCCGTTTTCCGGCCCTCCCGTGATGACCAGATTGTAGAGACTGTGCTCTTCGTCAAAGACAATTTCCGTCTCGTAGCCGAGGTCCATCACCTTCCCTGCCGTGGCTTCCAGCATTCCCTTCTGGGCCAGGTGCGCTTTTGCCTCTACCCCGCTTTCCATAAGGATCTGCGCTAGCTTGCGATCTCTCAGCCGTTTCTCCAGCTTTGCGAAGAAATTCCTGTAGTCGACCAGGCTATTGAGGAAGGACATCAACTGGCGGGCCTGCAACACTTGGCTTTCATTCCCGATTTTGACCTCAATATCTTCCGTGGCGCTCCGCATCAGCTCTCGAGTCAGTCCCTTTTCGTCCTTAATGTAGTCTTCCTTTCTGTTTTTCTTGATCTTGAACAAGGGCGGCTGGGCGATGAACACATGCCCTCGTTCGATCAGCTCGGTCATTTGCCGAAAGAAGAAGGTCAACAGCAGGGTTCGAATGTGAGAACCGTCGACATCGGCATCGGTCATGATGATGATCTTGTTGTAACGCAGTTTGGCAACGTCAAAGTCCTCACTACCGATGCCAGTTCCCAGTGCCGTGATCATGGCCCGGATTTCCTCATGCCCAAGCATCTTGTCATAACGGGCTTTTTCGACATTGAGAATCTTTCCCTTCAGCGGCAAGACCGCCTGGAACCTGCGGTCGCGACCCTGTTTGGCCGACCCACCCGCAGAGTCTCCCTCAACGATGAAGATCTCGCAGCGGGCAGGATCCCTTTCCTGGCAGTCCGCCAATTTACCGGGCAGGGACGCGGAATCCAGGGCCCCCTTGCGGCGTGTTAGGTCCCGCGCCTTGCGAGCCGCCTCGCGAGCTCGGGCCGCTTCGACGGCTTTAGAGATAATCTTCCGGGCCACTGATGGATTCTTTTCAAAACTGTCCGACAGTCTTTCGTTGATGAAGGTCTCTACCAGACCCTTGATGTCACTGTTGAGTTTTCCCTTGGTCTGCCCTTCGAATTGAGGCTGTGGAAGTTTCACGCTGATCACAGCGACAAGGCCTTCCCTGACGTCGTCTCCTGTCAGGTTCTCCTTGAGATCCTTAAAGAGCCCTGAAGATTGGCCGTAATTGTTGATGGTTCGAGTCAAGGCCGAACGGAATCCGGAAAGGTGGGTGCCACCGTCCACTGTGTTGATGTTATTGGCAAAGGAAAAAACGTTTTCCGTGTAGGTGTCGTTATACTGGATGGCTAGTTCGATGTCGACACTCTCTTTGGTCGACTCAAAGTAGATGGGTAGATCATGCAAGACCGTTTTGTTTTTGTTGAGGTGCTTGACGAATTCGGAGATTCCCCCCAAATAGCGGAACTCGTGCCTTTTATCCGAGCGCTCGTCCGTAATGGTAATGATCACGCCTTTGTTGAGGAACGAGAGTTCCCTGAGGCGCTGGGACAGCGTATCAAAATTGAATTCACTGGTCTCAAAAATGGTCGTATCCGGTTTGAAAGTGATCTTAGTCCCACGCCGGTCGGTGTGACCGGTTTCCTGCAAGGGCTCCAGAGGCTTGCCCCGCCGGTAGGACTGCTGATAGACCTTACAATCGCGCCAGATTTCCAACTCCAGTTCTTCGGAAAGTGCATTTACACAGGAGACCCCCACGCCATGAAGCCCTCCCGAGACTTTGTAGCTGTTGCTGTCGAATTTTCCTCCTGCATGGAGCGTGGTCATTACCACTTCAGCCGCCGATTTACCCTCCCCAGTGTGGAAGTCCACTGGGATGCCCCGACCGTTATCCACCACTGTAACCGAGTTATCCACATGGATAGTGACTTCGACCCGATCACAATAGCCAGCCAAGGCTTCATCGACGGAGTTATCGACCACTTCGTAGACGAGGTGGTGCAGGCCTAACTCGCCGGTCGAGCCAATATACATGGCCGGCCTCTTGCGGACCGCCTCCAGCCCTTCCAGCACCTTGATGCTCGAGGCATCGTAAGTGGATTCGTCGTGATTCTTCGTCGTGTTGGCACCATTGCTATGGTTGCTCACCTTGACGGCTTCTTTTTCTTTCATGCTTTTTGGTTGACTGGCCTGACTTACGGGTTCTGTTCGCAATTAGTATTCTGCCCTAGACTCTTGCAGGGTCGCGAGATCTCGTCTCCGGTTTTGTCGGGGGAGAAAAATAGACAGCCTTCTTGTCAGAACTTGAACCCTAATCGTGGAATCAGAAGCTGGGATAGGTTCCCTCGTTCAAACCCGCATGGGCATTACGATATAGCGATATCGATACTCCTCTTCTGTGGCTGGTCTCAATTGTCCAGCACTCTGCTCGTCCTTAAACTCAAAGCTGACGGAAGCGTCCTCGGTGACGCCGAGGAAGTCCAAAAGGTATTGGCAATTGAACCCGATCTGCATGGGACCTGCGCCATAGCTGGTTTCTAGCGTTTCTTTTGCTTCTCCTAATTCCACGTTGCTGGAACTGATCTCAAGCTTGTCGTTGCTCAATAGCATCTTAATCGCTCGAGATTTGTCGTCCGCCAGAAGTGCAACCCTTCGAATAGCCGCAGTGATTTCCTCCCGATTCAGCACCAGCGTCCGGCTGTTCTCTTTTGGCAAAACCGCCTCGTAGTTGGGGAACTGCCCACTAAGCATCCGCGTAAACATCAAGCGGCTTTTTATGCGAAAGAACAGGTGGGTCTCATCTTTCCCAAAACTGACCAGGTCCTCTTCGCCGCATTCTGCCAATAATCGCTGCAGTTCAGCCATGGCTTTTCGGGGTATCAGCACTCTGACCTCACTGGTCAAGTGATCAAAATTCTGCTGTTTCTCGATGAATGACAGGCGGTGCCCATCCGTTGCCACCATCGTGACACTCAAGGGCCGTACCAACAGCAGCGAACCATTCAAAGTGTAGCGGGATTCCTCGTTGGCAATTGCGAAGATGGTCTTATTGATCAAATTCAATAACACCTCAGAAGGAAGATCCACCACGGACTCCTTCATTTCCGGTATGGCCGGAAAATTGTCTTTGGGCAGCCCAACTACTTTGAACGAGGCCGAAGCACAGTTGATCTGCAGCCAGTTGTTCTCCAGTTTCTTGATTTTGACCTCTGCATCAGGAAGCAAACGAATGATGTCGAGAAAACTCTTAGCCGGCGTTGTGATGGCCCCTTCTTTCTTAACCTTGGCTGGGCAGGAACTCCGAATTCCAACATCCAGGTCGGTGGCCGATAGTTGAAGCCTGTCACTCCCGGCATCCAACAACAAGTTGGCAAGAATTGGAATAGTTGTCTTCTTCTCGACAACTCCTTGAGCCAAGCTAACTTCCCGAAGTAGATCGAATTTCTTTACAGTGAATTCCATAAGCTAATAATCCTAAGCTTTTCTAAGAATAACTTAACAATCTAAATAGAAGTAAGAGTAGACCCCATCAAAAATCGGAAATTCCTCTAATACATTTCCAGTCTGCCAATTACCCTGTGGAAAACATAGACTACCCACTTAGAATTGTACCACCAAACAGTCATCGGTTCCAAGAGCGATCAAGAACGCACAGATTCCGCACAGGCCGGTTGGCACGGGGTGTGGAAAAAGCCCCCTTTTTATTGGAATGATTCCAAAAACATGCTGATGAGGTTGTGGAAATCTTTGTTCTTATTTCTCAGGTCTTCGACCTTATTGATTGAATGCAGTACCGTGGTGTGATGCTTACCCCCAAATTCTCGGCCGATTTCGGGCAGGGAGGCCCTTGTGAGTTGACGACATAGATACATCCCTATCTGACGGGGATGCGCGATGGCTTTGGAATTATTCTTAGACTTGAGTTCCACGATTTTCAGGTTGAAGTATTCGGCGACGATCCGCTGAATCTGCTCAATACTGATGTGCTTCTCCTGAGACTTGAGGATGTGCTTTAAAACCTCTTGTGCCATGGACAAGGACACTTGTTCACCGCGCAAGGAACTGAAAGCCATGAGCCGAACCAAGGATCCTTCCAGTTCGCGGACGTTTGATTTGATTTTACTGCCAATATAGAAAGCCACATTATCAGGAATTTCAAAATTCTCGCTTTCGGCTTTCTTCTTTAGAATAGCCACCTTGGTCTCCAAGTCAGGCGGCTGAATGTCAGCGATCAAGCCCGACTCGAACCGGGACTGAAGCCGTTCCTGAATCGAAGGAATCTCCTTGGGGAGTGCATCGCTGGAAATGACAATCTGCTTCTGAGCATCGTAGAGAGCATTGAAGGTGTGGAAGAACTCCTCTTGGGTGGCTTCCTTCCCGGCAATGAACTGGATATCATCAATGAGGAGCACGTCCACATTGCGATACTTTTCCCTTAGGGCTAAGGTCTTATCGTATCGGATTGCGTTAATAACCTCATTGGTGAATTTCTCCGAGGAAACATAATTGAGGCGGACACGCCGGTCAGTGGTCTTGATCTTGTGGCCGACGGCCTGCATCAAGTGGGTCTTTCCCAAGCCCACTCCCCCATAGATGAACAGGGGATTGTATGCCTTCGAAGGAGCCTCAGCCACAGCCAGAGCTGCCGCATGGGCGAATTGATTGCTGGATCCCACAACAAATCGGTCAAAGGTATACTTGGGATTTAACAGGTATTCGACGGAATCAAAATTAAGGGTAGTCTGAACAGGAGCAGGTGACACCTCCTTCTTGGCCGGTCCTTTTTGGCTAAGAAATAAGATTCTGAGCTCTCCGAGTTGCAGTTCCTGGATGGCAGCTTGGAGCAAATCCGAGTAGTGCCTGCCCAGCCAGTCTTCAAAAACTTGGTTGGGAACCCCCACCACGAGGGTGTCTTCATCGATGGCCTTCAACTGGGTAGGCTTGAACCATGTGACAAAATCCTGCCGATCGATCTTTCTTTCAATGAATTTGAGGATCTCCTGCCACGTATCCATGCTAAAGACCCACGTACAACCCCCCCCCGCTTCTATAAATGGGAGGGACTCCAATTTCGGTGATTATGATCCAGGGCGATGAGTTTCGATTTGGTGAACTTTATGGATCCTGCTGTCTTTGATTGTCATCCATGACAGGTTGTCAATATACCATACGGGTGGGATCGATTCAATTCAAATGCGGCATTTGGATTGACACGGTAGGAGCACTATGCTATACGTGGTTGTTTGCAATTTTGATCGGGTGGCTATCGCCCACGCCCTCGGTGCCTGCCCGATTTGAAGTCAATCTACTCTTTCTGGAGTTTTTTCCACGATGCTGCCGACTTTCAGGCCGAATAGAAGGAAGCGAGCCAAGACACATGGATTTCGCGAGAGGATGAGCACCCGAGGTGGTCGCTTGGTGCTAAAGCGCCGTCGTAATAAAGGACGCAAACGGCTAATTCCGTAGACCTCTGGCGTTGAGCAAAAGTTCTGACAAGAGTGGCCGGCTGTTGCGCTCCCGGGATTTTCAGAAGGTTCACGCTGAAGGGTGCAAGGTTTCAGGCCGGTGGGTGCAGTTGCTGTACCTCCCCAATTTACTGGAAAGGTCCCGTTTGGGGCTGGCCGTAGGCCGGAGACTGGGGAAAGCGGTCGAGAGGAATCGGCTGAAACGGCGGCTCCGGGAGATCATCCGGCGAAACGGGGCTGCCATCGTCGGTGGATTCGACGTCGTAGTTCTGGTAAGGCCACAGGCCCGGGATGCGGACTTTTCCGCGATTACTTCAGATTTTCTTGACTTATTTGGCCGTTTGAAGAACAGAAAAGTTGGAAGCCTTTAAGATAGTCATCCTGGCCGTTCTTAGACTCTACAAGGGGTTGATCTCTCCCTGGTTGCCTCCAGCCTGCAGGTTTTGGCCGACGTGTTCCGACTATTCGTACCAAGCTGTTAGCAAGTATGGAGTCTTGCGAGGAGGTGTGCTCGCAGTCAAGCGAGTCTGCAAGTGCCACCCCTTCCACTCCGGAGGACAAGATCTCCTGCATTGATTCTCGAGGATCGAGTGGAGACGTATGCAAATGGAAAGACGCCTCTTGATTGCTTTTGCGCTGTCGTTCTTGGTGATCATGCTTTCTCGCTCTCTCTGGGAACCGGCAAAAGTCCCTGGCTCAAAGGTCCCATTGGCTCCTCTTACTGCCCCACCCAAGAGGAATTCCGAGGCCCTGCCGATGGACCAAGCAGAAAGTGTTGTTCTTGAAAGCCGCTCCGCTGGAAACGAGAAGACGTTCGAGATTGAAACCGATTTGCATAAGCTGGTCGTTTCTAACAAAGGCGCCGTCATCAAGAGTTGGATTCTCAAACGGTACCGGGACAACAGCGGGAGACCCTTGGACCTGTTGGATGGCAGGAAAGTCGAGTTATTTGGGGCTCCGTTTGTCGTGCGGGTAGACCGTGAGGATGCTGTGACCAAGCAGTTGGCCAGCGCTCTGTTTGCCTGTGAGAGTCCCGCTCGAATTGCTCTGTCCGGACAAGGTTCTTCTGCGCAAACTCTCACCTTTGACTACGCCGATGGCAAACTCCGCGCGAGCAAGTCAATCCGCATCGTGCCGGGTTCGTATAAAGTTCAGGTCAGTAGCCGGGTCTGGATCAACGGGCGGCCCAGCGATCACTTTCTGATCTGGCCGGCAGGCTTTGGCGACTCGGCCGCGGATGAGAGGACGGCATTGCACGCCGCTCTGTACCGAAATGCTCAAAAGATCACGCGACTGAAGGCCGACAAGATCGAGGCGGAGCAGGAAATCTCCGGAACCTTCGATTTTGTGGGGGTGGAAGACCAGTACTTTGCCGCGTTGTTTCTTCCAGTGAATTCTGAGCCGATGACGCGGATCCTGGTGGGACGGGACGAAAATGTGCAGGAAAGCGGCAAGAAGCAGTTCCTTCCTAGCGCCGGAGTGTGGGTTAGTGCGCAGGACCCACAAGGCCTGAGCGTGTTCGTTGGCCCGAAGGATTCTGGGGTACTTCCCAAAGTCGGCCCCAACTTAATCGACATCATCGATTATGGATGGTTTGGAGTGGTCGCTCGGCCGTTGTTTCTTGCCTTGAAGGGGATCTATGGGTTTGCTAGAAACTATGGCGTGGCTATCATTATCTTGACTATCTTGATCAATTTGGCTTTGTTCCCTCTGCGCTATAAGTCGATGGTGTCTGCCCAAAAGATGCAAAAGGTGCAGCCCCAGATGAAGGCCATCCAGGATAAATACAAGAAGCTGAAGCCCACCGATCCCAAGCGTCAGCAGATGAACACAGAAGTAATGGCTTTATACAAGCAGCACGGGGTCAATCCCTTAGGTGGATGTCTGCCGATGCTTCTACAAATGCCTTTTTTCCTCGCCTTTTATAATCTGTTATCGGTTTCCATCGAGTTACGGCAAGCTCCGTTTGTTTTCTGGATCAGGGATCTTTCAGCTTACGACCACACTTTCATACTCCCGATATTAATGACCCTTTCGATGGTTGTATCCCAGAAGATGACTCCGACCCCCTCCGCCGACCCAGTTCAGGCCAAGATGATGCTGGCTATGCCACTTGTTTTTGGCTTTATGCTGGCGTTCACCTCCAGTGGCCTGGTGCTCTATTGGCTGACTAGCAATCTGACTGGCATCGGACAGCAATACTTCATGAATAAGTACAGACCCACGGCCGCCAACCAGCCGGCCAGGAGGGGCCATGATGGCAAAAGAGAATCCACTCGAAAAGACTCGCGCTAGTGATGGAGGGCCATGACTCTGGAGGATTTTTTCAGCGTTTTTGTGGGTAGTACGCGACTGCATGTTACTTATGAAATCCAGCGGCAGCCGGATGATGTCGGGGTCGATTTCTCGGGCGAAGACGCGCCCATCCTGCTGGCGCGAAACGCTGAAGTAATCCGGGCCTTGGAATACCTGGCCAATCACCTTTTTGAAAAGCAGGAGGGCCGCAAAATCCAGGTCGACTGTCAGGGGTATCGAGCTGTTCGGGCCGAAGAACTGTGCCTCATGGCCTTAACCGCCGCGGAGAAAGTGAAACGGCTTGGGAAGCCTTTTCCCCTGAGCCCGATGTCTCCGGAGGAACGGCGTATTATCCACTTGGCCGTTGCCGACGATCCTCTTCTGCGCACCGAAAGCGAGGGGTTCGGGGAGAATCGCAAGGTGGTCATCTATCCCAAGTAGTCATGCCCACCCTGACCGAGGACACTATCGTGGCCATCTCGACTCCAATGGGGCGGAGCGGGATTGGCGTGATCCGCCTCAGCGGCAAAGATTCGCTTTCCCTTATTGACACGGTTTTTCAGCGCTCAGGCCGCGCCTTGCGTGACCGGTCTCCCGCGCTGGGCGACATCGTCGATCCCCAACGCAACCAGGTCCTCGACCAGGTGCTTGTGACTTGTTTCCTGGCTCCGCGATCATTTACCCGCGAAGACGTGGCGGAAGTGAGCTGCCATGGTAGCCCGGTGGTGTTGAAGGCCATTCTGGAACTGCTCATCCGCCAGGGGGCGCGTCTGGCCGCTCCTGGAGAATTCACCTTGCGGGCCTTCCTGAGAGGGCGAATTGATCTGGTCCAGGCGGAAGCCATCCATGACCTGATTGAAGCCCGCACCTTGTTTCAAGCTAGAGTGGCTCGCCAGCAAGCGGGAGGAGCTCTTTCCCATCGCCTGGGACCGTTGAAAGAACAACTGGTGCAGTTGATTGCTTTGCTGGAAGCTGGCATCGACTTTGCCGACGACGACGTTTCAGTTCTCCCCACGGCAGAGGTCGAACAGAGACTGGCACCGCTTCTGCAGGAACTGCACCGGCTCCAAGCCAGTTATGCCTTTGGCAAGGTCTTGGCGGAAGGCTTAAGTCTGGCCATTGTGGGGCGTCCCAATGTGGGCAAATCGAGTCTCTTTAATGCCCTGCTCGAGGAACCCCGAGCCATCGTCACCGAAGTGCCCGGCACGACGCGGGATCTGCTCTCCGAGACTGTCCAGATCTGCGGCATTCCCGTCCGGCTTATGGATACGGCAGGTATCCGGCCGGCCCAGGACAGGGTTGAACAATTGGGGATCGATCGATCAATGGAAGCCTTGGCGGATGCCGATCAAGTTCTAATGGTCGTGGATGGGTCTGAGGAACTGGGTCAGGACGATCATCAACTGCTGAAGCAGATGGAGGGGCGGCCTTATCATCTGGCGATCAACAAAATGGATTTGCCGCCGCGCTGGAGCCCCGATAGTATTAAGGCAGGTGCCCGGACGGTAACCTCCGTATCCGCCCTGACCGAAGAAGGGGTAGGGACACTGAAGACCCGGCTGTTTCAGGCCTTCCAGCATGATGAGGCTTTGGAAAACGAAGGGGCACTGCTGACCAACCTCCGCCACGAGCAATCGGTGAGGGAGGCATTGGACGCATTGCTCCGAGTAAGGGAGGAAGTGACCCAGGGCCTTCCGCATGAGATTTTCCTTTTGGACCTGTACGTGTGCCTGCGGGCTCTGAATGCCTTGACCGGAGAAACTACCGTGGCGGACATTCTGGACCGCATTTTCTCGACCTTCTGTATCGGCAAGTAGGTCAAAAAACTCGGGGCCTGCCCTTGAGGTCGGTTGACATGACTTCTTTTGCAAAGGCTTTTGACGAAAATTATGATGTGGTAGTTGTCGGTGCTGGGCATGCTGGTTGCGAAGCCGCTATGGCGGCGGCCCGGATGGGACAGGAAACGGCTCTCTACACTATGAATCTGGACCTGATTGCTCAGATGTCCTGCAATCCGGCGGTCGGAGGGATTGCCAAAGGGCACTTGGTTCGAGAAATCGACGCGCTTGGTGGAGTGATGGGCGAGGTCATTGACCGGACCGGAATCCAGTTCCGCCTCCTCAACCGCAGCCGCGGCCCGGCTGTCTGGTCGCCCAGGGCGCAGGCCGACAAGCAGGCCTACCGGGTCGAGATGCGCCGGGTGCTGGAACAACAAACTCGGCTGCGCATCAAGCAGGCTGAAGTTATTTCCATCCTAGGGGACGGAGACGTGGTCAGGGGCATCGAGCTGCGCGATGGGCGGCGGGTCGGAGCCCAGGCCGTTATTCTCACCACGGGGACCTTCCTGAACGGTCTGATTCACATCGGCGAAAACCGTTGCGCTGCAGGGCGCAGTGGGGAGTTGCCTTCCATTTCGCTGGCCGAGTCGATCAAGTCAATGGGCTTTGAGTGGGGTCGGCTGAAGACCGGGACGCCGCCTCGCCTGGACGGCAGAACCATTGAATTCGGCTGCTTGGAGGAACAGAAAGGGGACGCCGTTCCCACGCCGTTTTCCTTCCGCACGGAGAGAATCTCTCAGCCGCAGATCTCCTGCTATATCACCTACACCCACGAGGGAGTCCACCAAATCATACGGGACAACATGGCGCGTTCCCCCCTGTACAGCGGACAGATCCAGGGCGTCGGCCCTCGCTACTGCCCCTCCATCGAAGACAAAGTTGTCAAGTTTCCTGACAAGCCCCGGCACCAGCTCTTCCTGGAGCCGGAAGGGCTGAACACCTATGAAGTCTACGTAAACGGCCTCTCCACCAGCATGCCTGTGGACGTGCAGATGCAAGTCCTGCATGGCATCCCAGGCTTGGAGAAAGCCGAAGTCATTCGTCCCGGGTACGCCATCGAATACGACTTTGTGCGACCGACCGAGCTTCAGCCCACATTAGAAACCAAGCAATTACGCGGTCTTTACCATGCCGGTCAAATCAACGGCACGACCGGTTACGAGGAGGCCGCGTGCCAGGGGTTAATGGCTGGCATCAATGCTGCCCGGCAAGTCCAGGACAAGGCCCCTCTGGTTCTGGAGCGTCACCAGGCCTATATCGGGATCCTGATCGATGACCTGGTGACCCTGGGTACCGACGAACCCTATCGCATGTTTACTTCACGGGCAGAGTTTCGTTTGCACCTGCGCATTGACAATGCTGACCAGCGGCTAACCCCCATCGGGCATCGCTTGGGGCTGGTTACGGAAGAGTCGTTCCAGCGGTTCCTGTCCAAGCAGGCCCGCATGCAGGCACTGGAGTCATTTTTGCGCACGTTGACAATACCGGTAGATTCCGGGCGAATTTCAGCCGTGCAGGCGCTGAAGCGCCCGGAGGTGTCGCTGGAGAGCCTGTGGACGGCGCTGCCAGCCGACATACAGCGGTCTCTAACCCCGGAGGAAGTAAAGAGCGTGGAAACCGCCATCAAGTACGAGGGCTACTTGAGGCAGCAAGACCTGGAAATCGAGCGGATGCGGAAAGCCAGCTCGCGCCGCATTCCGGCCCAATTCGAGTATCACACGATCCCGGGGCTGTCGCGCGAAGTCGTCGAAAAGCTCTCGCGGGTTCGCCCCTCCAGCATCGGCCAGGCCAGCCGGATTCCAGGCATCACGCCGGCCGCCCTCTCCATTATTCACATCTACCTGGAACTTCGCGCCCGGGAAAAGCAAGAAACAGCGTAAAGCCAGTATGACAGCCCCCTTGCTTCCTGATCCTGTAAGCATTGAAAGGCTCCTGGCCACTTGTGGCTTACCATTGGGGCCGCAAGTGGCCGTTCAGGTCCAGCATTACCTGAAGCTATTGCTGAAATGGAATCAGCGGCTTAATTTGACCGGGTTTCGGGAGCCGGAGGAACAGGTGGTCAGCCTGTTCGGGGAGACTTTTTTTGCCGCCGGACTGCTGGCCGAGGAGGACAGTCCTCTGCTGGATATCGGTTCTGGCGCCGGCTTCCCAGGCTTGGCCCTGAAGCTGGTGCGCCCCCTTTTGCACTGTTACCTGCTGGAACCTCGCAAGAAACGGGCAGCCTTTCTGGCCACGGTGCGCCGGGAATTACAGCTGGCCCCGGTCCAGGTCCTCAGCAAGTCGCTGGAGCAATGCCGGCCCGGCGACTTCGTGCGGCCCCCCCGGGTGATGACCCTGCGGGCGCTGGGCCGGGCGGAGGCCTTGATGGGGAGGGGACTTGGCCTGCTTTCTCCTGGTGCACGCGTGCTGCTATTTACCACCGGGAGTTCGCTGGAAGCCGGGGTTCCCGCCTCCACGCAAATCCAGTGGGAGGCCCCCGTGCCCATTCCCTGGAGCCGCCAGAAGGTCATGCTCCTGGGACGGGTGCGGCCTGTCGGGCGGGAAGCTCCACGGGCAACATAGCGGGGCCCGTTCCCACCCCTCAGGGCAAGGCCCACCCTGCCAGGACTCTGGCCGGACCGGGATGGGGTGTTTCACGTGAAACATTTAGCCGTTGAAAAAAAAACGAGCTTCTGTTAGAAGAAGCCTTTGATTATCAACCTTCCCGGGTTTGCCGAGGAACTACCTTGGGCCGAGTCATTGCCATCGCCAATCAAAAGGGCGGGGTGGGGAAAACGACCACCGCCATCAATCTGGCCGCTTCACTGGCCGCCGCCGAGATGAAAACTCTGCTGGTGGACTGCGATCCGCAGGCCAATGCCACCAGCGGGCTGGGGTTCGGCAGGGATCAGCGCCGCCGCAGCCTTTACCATCTGCTCTTGGATGAGGAAGCCTGGGGCGGCGTTCTCCTCAATACCGAATTGGAGGGACTGGATTTGGTCCCCTCCGACAGGAATCTGATCGGCGCGACCGTGGAACTGGTGGGGATGGAGCGTCGCGAGCACCGCCTCCAGGAACTCATTCATCCGCAGCGACCCGCCTACGCCTTTATCTTGCTGGACTGCCCGCCATCGCTCGATCTGTTGACCGTCAATGCCCTGGTGGCTGCTGATTCAATCCTGATCCCTATTCAGTGCGAGTACTTTGCTCTGGAAGGCGTCTCGGAATTGCTCGACACCCTGATCCGGATTCGTCGCCACCTCAACCCCCATCTAGCCGTAGAAGGGATCCTGCTGACCATGTACGACGAGCGGACCAACTTGAGCGGCCAGGTGGCCAATGATCTGCGCGATTTCTTCGGGACGCAGGTTCTCAAGACCGTAATCCCGCGCAATATTCGCCTGGCGGAGGCCCCCAGTTACGGGAAGCCCATCCTCCTCTATGACATTAAGTCCCGGGGGGCCGAAAGCTATCTGCAGCTGGCCAAGGAGATTATCACCAATGACAAGAAAAGCACTCGGTAAAGGGCTCAGCGCCCTGCTGCAAGACCGGGAAACAGGTGGGGACAGCGAACTCCGGGAGCTGGACCTGGACCTGCTCACCCCCAATCCCTTCCAGCCCCGACAGGTCTTCTCCGAGGCCAAACTGGACGAACTGGCCCAGTCCATCCGGGTTCACGGCTTCGTCCAGCCTCTGGTGGTTCGCCGGGACGGGGAGCGGTTTCAGATTGTCGCGGGGGAACGCCGCTGGCGAGCCGCCCAGCGGTTGGGGCTGCTCAAGGTCCCGGTGGTGATCAGGCGGATTCCCGATGAGCAACTGATGGAAACCTCCCTGGTTGAGAATATTCAGCGGGAGAGCCTCAACCCTCTCGAGGAAGCTGGCGCCTATTATCGCCTAACCCACGAGTTTCATCTCACCCAGGAGGCCGTGGCCCAGCGCACCGGCAAGGACCGGACCACCATCACCAACCTTCTGCGCCTGCTGAAACTGCCCAAAGAAGTCCAGCAACTTGTACTGGAGGAGAAGCTCTCCATGGGACACGCCCGGGCTCTGCTGGCCCTGGAGCACACTTCAGAACAAAAGACTCTGGCCGAGAAAATCGTCCGTTACGGCTGGTCAGTGCGTCAGGTGGAACAGGCCGTGTCTGCAAGCAGGACGGAAACGCCTCGCAAAAAAGAACAGTTGCGACAGGATCCCAACGTGCGTGCCGCCGTCGAAAGGCTGGAACGGGCCCTGGGCACCAGGGTTCGGGTTGTCGAGAAAGGCCAGCGGGGCCGGATTGAAATTGAGTTTTACTCCCCAGAGGAGCTGCAGCGTCTTTACGAATACTTGATTCGCAGCGAGGAGCCTTGAGGTGGACTCGAGAAGGCGGGTCAGTCCGGCCATCCCACGCTCAGCAGCGTTCCAGACCCTGTTTGGGGGCCAGGACATCGAACCGCCAAGGCGGCAATATGCTCCGCAGCAGAACGACAGCCAGTCAGGGGTGCCTCTCTGCAGCTACTTGCTCGTCTCGGTGGAATGGTCTGGCGGGAGAGGCTGGGGTCTGACATGGGCTCGCGTGAATTGCGAAGCTGGCAGCACGGTGTCTCTGTCGAATTTCATTCGAAAAACGGTCCCGACCGCGAGTCGAATATCCTTGCCCTTGCTTAAGAGCAAACCTGCCAGGGCTCCCGCCGCGGGTCCGGCGATGGCGGGCCCCACACTGTGAGTGGCAATCGCTGCGGGCGTACTGGCAATGGAGCCGAGTGTGGCCCCTTTGGCTGCATTCTCCAGAGCCTTGCCTGTCGAACTGTTTGCCTTCAACTTCCCTTCCGAGTCCGTCTTGATCTTTTCATCGTTAGCCACGTCGTCGGCCGCAGCCACTGAAACGAATACAGGTTCAGCGCCATAGCTGGTGGTGATTTCATTAAACATGGCATAGATCTCCGCGCGGCGCTTGGATCGGGTAGCAGCCGTCACCTGCGTGATCTTGCCGGTAATCTCGGTGCCCCGGGGCAGGACGTAACGATCGCTGACCTGAAGAGGGACCGTCAGCGTCACAGAAATGAAGTCCCCTACCTCCGAGATCTTAGAGCTGATCGGAGTCTGCAGCGAGGCTTGGAACCTCATCCCCGCCGGAATGACCACCTTGTCCGGTTCCTGACCGAGTCCATTAGACAGGGTTACGAGGATTATCCCGGTAGTGGCTATGAGTGCTACAAACCGGTGGCGGGGGATTCTGCACATGTGACTTTCTCCTTTTGTTCGCCATTTCTCCTTCAGCGAGTTGGCCTGCATTTTCCTGGAGCTCCGAAGTCTCCCGTTACTTAAGCTCAATCTCAAAGAAAAGCAGGTTCCCCTGGGTCCGTAGGTTCCGGATTTCGGGGATATATATTTTGTAACCGTTGAGCGGTTTCTGGTTGTCCCGGAGTTGAAAAAAAACAAAGCCGGAGGATGTCGACTTAGGGGCGACCCGAGCTTCCTTGAGTGCTTTGTTCGTGAAGTCGGTTTCGATTTCAAATGCATCTTTGCTGGGACCATCCCGTTTAGGCATGGGGAAAGGCATCGGCATACGCTTGCCGGGCGAGCCGCCCTTGCCTGGGTTTACGAGAGCTTGAATCACTTCATCCACCGGGATTTGGGCAATCGAGTGGTTCTTAGGATCCAGCAGGGTTACATCCGGGCCGCTGAGCAAAACCGGATCCTCTCCATCGTTGGTTACGATGATGTGAATCGGGACGATCCCCAATCTGTCCAGGTCCTTGACATCAAAAGCAGTACGAATCTTCTCTTTAGTCCAGTAGGCATCCGCCGCAATCGTGACCGCTCCCTGCTGCTGATGGCCGGGGTAAGTCGAAGCCGGATCCACTTTGACCCGGACGCTCTTGTAAGCGCCGAGAACCGAGGTCGTCAGAACTAAAGCGAGCAGCCCTCCACAGAAGGCAGACCTCCATCGAGGTTGAAGAAGAGCAGTCCTCGCATCATGGAAAAGAGGTGGTCTTAATTTAGACATCCTTTTTCTCCTTGATTCATAAGTGCTAATGGGCCAGTTTCCACCCGTTCAGTCAAAGTTCACAGATCGCTCGCGGCTCTTTTGAATTCTCGCCTCTCAGAACAACCAGGCACCGTAGAAACGAAAAGACAGGGGCAAACTTTCCCTTTTAAGTATAGAATGTTTGTCTACGTTTTCCATAGCAGATGCGATGGCCTGGCGAGTTCAGCGGTTGGATTGGTAGCGTCAGGATTGCACTCAACGGACCTAGAAAGTGGATTTGAAGAAGCCTCGGGAATCAAACCCCTCTCATGGTGAACCATGGCAGCCCGTCCTGCTCAGCATGCCCCTGCTACCGCTGGATGGCTTGGTACCTTCGATACTCTTGCATGTATTGTTTCTGCTTCTTCTGACCCACCTGCCCTCTACCCGGAGGTTCCGTCCCAATGGAATCGATTTGGATATAGAGAGGGTTACCTATTACCGAGTTTCCCCATCATTTCCAGATGTTTCACCGCCTGCCAATGAAGTAAAGCCCCCAAGTACCTCCCCCCAATCTGCTCGGCCAGATGTTGCCAGGAATAGAGACCGGGATGTTCAGATTCATTCAGAGAGTCCGAACCCCGTTCAACAAGTTCTTGACCAACCGGAAGTCAAACAAGTGGCCTCCTTGCCTAAGCTGGAACTGCCGAACATCCTTTTCCAGCCCCCCAAAAGCAACCGGGGCATTGAGGCCCCCCTACCCCTCTTCGAAATCTCGGAAGACCTTCGACAGGAAAAAGCGAACCTGCCCAGAGTCGAGTTGCCGAACCAACTTCTGGACCAACCCAAGACCGCGCGGGGAATCGAGCCTGCGGTAGCTCTGCCTGAACTGTCACCTGAATTGCAGCACGACCTCAGAAGAGATACGTCCGTTCCTACCACTCTGGCGGCTAAACCGAAGATCGCTGCGCCGCCCCCGTTGCCCCAGTCTGCCCTTCAATGGGGGGACCTGGATAGCCGAACCGAGGTCACGGATTTGTCGGCCCAGCCCAAAACCCCGCTTTTAGCCTATTCCCAGGATCCGGTCTTGCCCAAGGGTGAACTGGCCATTCCCAAAGCCAGAACCAGCGGGAGTCTTATTGCCGCTTCCTCAGCAACGGCAGCGAACCCTCCAGCCGGGTCCCTTGATTTCGGGGCTGCGGACATTACCATCCCCAACGTCTCCATCAGAACCCAGGCCCCTCTGCCGGCGGGGGCTGCCAAAGGGATGGTTATTCAGGCTCCGGGTACTCCACCGCCGCTTGAAGAGAAAGCCATGGAACCCGAGAAAAAGGCCCCCCAGGCCTTGCAGGACTATCTTGTCTCCATGGCTCATCCCCTCAAGCTGCCGAACTCCAAACCTGTGGCTCCTTATTCACTGCCGGACTCTCCCTTAGTGGAAGCGGAGCGGAAGGGGCTGGAGATTTACACAGCGGCCATTAATGCCCCCAATTTCACGAGTAAACGGGGTAGCTGGATTTTCCGCTTTGCGGAAATCCCGGAGACGAAGCTTATTCCCCTGTCGGTCGAAAGCACGCCACCGCCCCGGCATACGCAATTAACAGCTCCTTCGGCCACAGTAAAGGTTGACCCTCGTTATCCGCCCGAAGTCATCCGCGACCATGTTGAAGGGGTGGTCATCCTCTATGCCGTGATCCGGCGAGACGGGAGGGTCGATCCCCTGAGTGTTCGCATTCTGCAAAAACTAGATCCTCGCCTGGATGTGAGCGCCCGAGATGCCTTGTTGGGTTGGAAGTTCAAGCCTTCAACCAAGGAGGGGGATCCTGTCGACATTCAAGCCGAGGTTTCCATCCCCTTCTATTTGCATCGTGACATCTTTTCGCATTAGCCACAAGCATTACTCTTGCCTTGGCTTGACGGCCCCGTCTCGATGTTCTAATCTAAGGCAATTGGTTCCGGGGAACCTTCAAAGAGAACTCGACACTGTCTATGGCCTCTATTGAACGCCGCAACACAGTAACTGTGCAAATGGGTCGAATCCGGGTCGGCTCTGGGCAGCCGATTGTTGTCCAATCAATGACCAACACGGAAACCGCCGACGCATCGAGCACGGCCGCCCAAGTAGTCGCGCTGGCAAGGGCCGGCTCAGAATTGGTCCGCATCACAGTGAATACCCGCGAGGCAGCTCAAGCCGTACCGGAGATCGTCGAGCGAGTCCGGGGCGAAGGAGTAGAAGTGCCAGTCGTTGGGGACTTCCACTATAATGGCCACTTGCTTCTGAGTGAATACCGGGAATGTGCCCGGGCATTGGCCAAATACCGAATCAACCCGGGGAACGTCGGGGTGGGCAAAAGACACGATGAAAATTTCAAGAGGATGATCGAAGTGGCCTTGGAACATGAGAAGCCGGTTCGAATTGGAGTCAACTGGGGATCTCTTGACCAGGCGTTGCTTTCCCGGCTCATGGAGGCCAATGCCCGTCGTATCAATCCGCTCAGTGCACGGGAAGTCATGATCGAGGCCATAGTCGTCAGTGCCCTCGAATCGGGCGAGTTGGCTGAACGGTACGGTTTGTCTCACGACCGGATCATCTTGAGTGCGAAGGTATCGGCGGTACAGGACCTGATCGATGTCTATCGTTCCTTAGGCCGACAGTGTGACTATCCGCTCCATCTGGGGCTCACCGAAGCCGGAATGGGCTCGAAAGGCATTATCTCCAGTTCAGCGGCCTTGGCCGTCCTGCTTCAAGAAGGGATTGGGGATACAATTCGAGTCTCACTCACGCCGGCACCCAACGGTGACCGCACGGAAGAAGTTTTCGTTAGCCAGCAAATCCTCCAATCCCTTGGAATCCGCAGTTTCCAGCCGCAAGTGACTGCCTGCCCAGGATGTGGGCGAACCACCAGTGCCTTTTTCCAGGAGATGGCCAAGGAGATCGAAAGTCACCTGCGGGGCCGGATGCCATACTGGAAAGAGCACTATCGAGGCGTGGAAGAATTGAGTGTGGCCGTCATGGGGTGCGTCGTTAATGGACCGGGAGAGTCGAAGCATGCCCATATTGGCATCTCACTGCCCGGGACTGGCGAAGAACCCAAGGCCCCGGTTTACGTCGATGGCCGGCTCTTGAGGACCCTTCGCGGGCCAACTCTGGTCACGGAGTTCATTTCCATCCTTGAACATTACGTTCAGGCCCATTACGAGCCAGCTTCCGCCCCGGAGCCTACCGCCCGCTGATTGCGCGAACTGGATCATTCTGAGAGGAGAAGCCACGGTGCTCAGCTATTCCGAGAAGGGAAGCGGCCAGCCCTTGGTCCTGCTTCATGCCTTTCCCCTGAACCGTTATATGTGGGATCGGCAATTGGAAAGCTGGAGCAATCGCCACCGAGTCGTTGCTCCAGACTTCCGGGGCTTTGGCGAGTCGCCCTTGGGAGAGGATGAGTCCCGCATGGAGTCTTTTGCCGACGACGTCCGGGACTTGCTCGACACTCTGAAGGTGTCGGGAAGAATCATCCTGGTGGGCCTCTCCATGGGTGGTTACGTAGCATTTGAATTTTGCCGCAAGTATCCGGAACGGCTTATGGCCATGGTCATGATTGCCACACAACCCGTTTCGGATTCTGAAGAATCCAGGAAGTCCCGTTATGAACTGGCGGAAATGGTCCGCACTCGAGGGACTGAGGTTTTGATTGAGCAGATGACTCCGCGGCTTTTGGGGAAGACCACACGGCTAAGCCGGCCGGATGTCGTCGAAACAGTCCGGCGGCTGATGATTTCGAATTCCATCAGAGGAGTTTCAAAGGCCTGTTACGGCTTGGCTTCGCGCCGGGACTCCACCCCGATCCTGGGGGCGATTCCTGTCCCAGTCCTCATTGTGGCTGGAGCTGAAGACCCAATCATACCCGCCTCCCAATTGGAAGCTATGAAGACGGGCATCCGGCAGTCTCAGTTGGTGCTCATACCCCAAAGTGGCCACCTGGTCAACCTGGAACAACCCCAGGAACTTGACCGCCTCGTGCAAGTATTCTTGGCGGGGTTGGGTTAAGGAGGGCGAATTGCAGGGCTACCCGGCACAAATCGGAGACACCATGAGCTTCTCCTTGCAGGAGCTAAGAAAGTTCGCCATTCAGGAGCAAGTTGAGATCACCTTTCGCGATAAGGCCACGGGCCATTCCTGGAGGATTTCCCGCGATGGAATTGTGAAATTTGGAGTCTCGAAGCCCTGGGGAGAGAGGGTGGACCATACGGCGGAGTCCACTCTTGCCCTGGCAAATGAGTTTTCCCTGGAGGGACCTGAGAAGGCACGCCTCCTAACTAGGACCCAAATGACCCAGCTTTTGGCGGACTCCCTGACAAGAACGGCGACATCCCGCAGCGAAGATGAGAGCTGAGGTCGGATGGAGAACACCGCCAATAGGCGCGTTCTGATAATCGGGCGTTGCCAGGCCGCCAGGCTCGGAGGCCGATGCGGCTTGGTGGTGCTCCTGTTGGCGGGCCCTCCTCCATTCCGTGCCGCTGCTCTCCACGATCCGCAAGATGTTTTCCCTCCGGGAGAAAAGCTAGTCTACCAAGTGCGATGGGATCCCCCCGCCTGGGCATTCTTCCTACCGCCCGTCACGGCAGGAGAGTTGACATTTCAGGTCCGACCCTTGAGCACCATCGATGGTCGGCAAGTACGACGAATCACGGTAGACGCCATCTCGTCAGGTTTTTTTCTTAAGATAGCCGGCATCTCCGTAAAGGATCATTTTGAATCGCTCATCGACCCGAAGGAATTCTGTTCCGTCAAGATGACTAAGGTCCTTCGAGAAGGCAAGCGGCAGCGGGATGTGTTTCTTACCTTCGACAGGGAGACTGGAATTGGACGATATCTGGCCTTCGACGTGAGCAAGTATCCGCGAGTTGCATTAAAGGACCAGCAGCTACAGGGCCTGCCTCACTGTGTCCAAGACGTCATTTCCGCCATCTATCTCACAAGGCTTTACGACCTGAAGGTGGGTGTCGAGTCTCCCTTGACTATCAGTGACGACGGCGTGGTCAAGGAAGTGAAGCTACGCATCGTAAAACGGGAGACCGTCGAAGCCGAAGCCGGCAAATACACGGCCCTGAGAGTCGAGGCCTTTTCGGTATTTGGCGGGTTGTTCCGACAAGGAGGTACCCTGATCGTTTGGGTCAGCGACGACGCCAAAAAAGTCCCAGTCCGGTTTGAAGCCAGCTTGAAATTCGGAAAGGTGTATGGATCGGTCAAGCGGTGGGGTGAGTGATGGGGATCGAACCCACGGCCACTGGAGCCACAATCCAGCGCTCTACCAGCTGAGCTACACTCACCATATCAACAAAGGGCCTTTGACGACGGGCCCGGCTTCAACTCGATCCTCCCCAACAACCGACTCAGTCTAATACAATTGACGATGCGGTGCAAGAGTCAGGTGTGGCAAGAAGGCACGCGACAGGTTTGAGGGGGGATTAAGTTCAGAAGAGAGCCGGATTGAATTCTGTGTGGCAAAAATGCTAAATTGCCATGCTATTCTAATGCGTGTCTTGGAGAGGGCAGTTTGTGGAGTCCTGATATGAAAGCTCTAATCCTGGCAGGTGGAGAGGGCACAAGGCTGCGTCCGTTGACGATCAACACGCCCAAGCCCATTGTGCCTGTCGTGACAATTCCGTTACTGAGATACCAGATCGAACTCCTCAGGCAACACGGGATCCGGGAAGTTGTACTCTCTCTCTCTTATCAACCCCACCGAATCGAGCAGGTTTTGGGGGACGGGTCCAGCTTCGGGGTTCGTCTTCATTACTTGGTAGAGACTGTTCCTTTGGGAACGGCTGGCGCTTTCAAGAACGCTGAAACTCTGCTCGACACTGCCACGGTGGTCTTCAATGGCGACATCCTTTGTGAACTCAACCTCACCGAAGTCATCAGGCTGCATCAGGACCGGCAGGCGACAGCCACTCTGGTGCTCACCCGCGTGGAAAACCCATCGGCTTACGGGCTGGTCGAGACTGAGAAGGACGGGCGGATTACCCGCTTCCTGGAGAAGCCGGCTCTTCACGAGATCACCTGCGATACCATTAATGCGGGAGCCTATGTCCTGGAACCTGAAGTGCTGCGATGGATTCCTGCTGCCCAAGCGTACTCTTTTGAAAAGGGCCTGTTCCCCGCACTCCTGAAGCACAGCCGGCCGATGAGCGCCTTCATATCAGACGGCTATTGGATAGACATCGGAACCCCACAGAAATACCTTCAGGTTCATCAGGACATTTTGCGCCAGCGTTTTTCACCCGCCTTAATGGTTCCGTCGTCCTTGCTAGAGATTGCCGAAGTCCTCTGTGCAAATTCTGTTGTCGACCCGACTTGCCGGATTGGGGAAGGCTGCCAAATCCTCTCGTCTTGCATTGGGAGCGATAGTGTAATCGGCAGGAAAGCAGTGATCGAAAACTCCGTTATCTGGCCCGGGGTGACCATCGGGGAGTCTGCCCGATTGAGTGGTTGTATTGTCGGTGGTCATTGTGAGATTGGTTCCAACACCGTCCTCTCACCAGGAGTCGTCTTGGGGGACCGCTGCAGGGTCACGGATTACAGCCGGTTGTAGTCGGGTGAAACCTGTCGTGCCAAAGCATTGGGCTGAGTTGACTCACTGTCTGGCTGGCAAGGGTTTGCGCGACGATCTTACAATCGGCTTCTCAGTATCTCCAGTAGTTCTTCGTCGAGCAGGATGATCGGGTTGGTCTTCATGCTTCCGGCGCGACACTTTGCTGCCACCATTCCCAAGTCGGACTCTGCCACCCCAAATTCACCAAGCCTGGGCAATCCCAATTGCTGAGTCCGTTCCACGAGGCCTTGGACCAAGGCCTCCCAGGCCTCCGCAAATTCAAGATCGGGTTTTCGACTGAAGACCCTCCCCAACCGAGCGTACTTGACAAGCGCGGGACTCTGTGGGTTCCTCGCTTGCAGGGCTCGGATATTCATCGCAGTCGAAGCCGCCAGCAACGTTCCGCAAACCACCCCATGGGGAATAGGAAAGGAGGCACCCAGTGGTGAAGCCAGGCCATGAACCGCTCCTAATCCGGCTTGCGCCAGAGTGATACCTGAAATCAGGGCCCCATAGGCCATCCGGGCACTCGCCGCAGGGACTGTGTTTTCGGCCTCGAACAGCACCGGCAAGCTCTCCCAGACTCTTCCGATCGCGTCAAGGGCCAGGCTGTCAGTGAAGGGGTTGGCATTGAGAGAGGCAAACGATTCAATCAGCTGAGTCAACGCATCCATCCCGTCCGCAGCAATCAATGGGGGTGGGCAGGTGGAAAGCAAATCTGGGTCAACTACGGCATATTGAGGCACCAGCAATTCGTGGCGAAACGACTTCTTGAACCCATTGGGTCCACGTTGGCTCAGCACAGCGTTCTTAGTGGCTTCGCTTCCAGTACCCGCCGTAGTTGGAACTGCCAGAAAAGGGACCGACGGTCCAAGGTAAGGCATCTCCGGCCCAACCCCTTCCAGGTGATCCATGACGGAGTTACCGGGAAGTAACAAACCAGCAATGGCCTTGGCCGCATCCAGGACGCTCCCACCCCCAATGCCGATCACAACCGAAATACCCGTGCCCTTCAGGGACCGTACCTGCTCGTCGACAAACTGAGGAGAGGGTTCTCCTCCCACTCTTATGTGTTCCCAGGAGAAGGCTTTCTTCTTCAGGTCATCCAGAAATGGCTGGCAGAACCGGGAATTCTCAAATGACGAAACCCCCGTCACCAAGAGCGCCCGTTTGCCAAAGGGTGCAGCAAAGTCGGGCAGCTGGCACATCGATCCCGCTCCGAACACAATCCGGGGAAGGCGGGAAATAGCAAAAGGGAGGATCATTTCTGGACAACCTCGGTGGGGAAGAGCCCCTTGTACACGATTCCCTGTCGGGGAGAGGCCATCCAATCTGCCACGCTGTCCCGCCATTGCAGATAGTGGGCAGTCTGCTTGTGTGCAGCCGCATCGCCAGCTGTGGCATAGGCCTCGTAGAGAATGAACATCGAAGGATCTCCGGGCGAGTGCAGGACGTCAAAGCGACAATTGCCGGGCTCCAGGAGCGAGGCTTCATGATTTGCCTTAGTGGCCGAAATGAAGTCGTCGATTCGGCCCGGCTTCACGTGGACATGAACCAAGGTGACATACATCGGGAATCTCCTCTTAGAAGATTATCTCAAAGGACTTTGGTGTCGAAAACACCGAGCGGACCGGGGCACTCAAGTTAGCAGGTTTGGCCGGCAGTTCAACGTACCCGAACTCCTCGCTTCGGTCACGGTCGCAAACGATGCGTGAGGGCGGCCCCGTGCGTGGAGCACGGGTCGCAACGCCCACTTCGGGCAGTCCTCTCGGGGATTCTTCCATCAGCTATTCCGCTGGACTGACCTTGAACAACCTGGAAGCGTGGGGGCCCAGGCGCCAGCTCGGTTTGTTTCTGAATATTCCTAAATCCTGTTCCTGCCAAAGATCCCGGAGTCGGCAGATTTCCGGCATTCCCAATTCACTCCAGTTGAGCTCAAGGTTGGCTTCGTCATCGGCGAGGTTGAATACAGCCAGGTACTTGGCTGATGTGCCCGGGACGTCAGCGGTCCAGGCAATTAGATCTCCTCTGGCAAACAGCTCTCGGTTCCGGGTACTGTTCTGGTTCACTGCCAGGACTTCCCGATTCGTCAGCAGGGTCAGCGTAAATTCACTATTGCTCGGCAGGTCGCCTCCAAACATTAACGGGGAACGGAGGATGGACCACAGAGTCAGAAGGGTTACCTGCTCATCCCGTGTCAAATTACTCTGGCGGTCTTCACCCTGTTCGGCACGAATTCCAATTCTTCCAAGGGGCAGCATATCCGCGTCCGGCCAGGAATCAGGCCCTACCGAATCCGCCCACTTTCGGCACAGGCTGAACTGGGCCTTTAGATCAGGCCAACGATCCCAAAAGTCATTGGAAATTCTCCACAGCTGAGCATGGTCCCGAACATGTTCCTTGCGAGCTGTGTCAGTTGGACCCGGGGACAGGCTCAGGACCATGGGTCGTCGTACTCGCTTAATGGCGTTGGACAGGGCTTCAATCTCTGCGGCGTGATAGGGTTCAGTCATATCGTCCGCCTTGATGAAGTCTACTCCCCAGTCGGCGTAGAGCTGGACAATCGAGTCGTAGTAGGCCTGCCCGCTGCGGCTTGAAGTGTCGATCCCATACATGTCTGTATTCCACGAGCACAGGCTCTGAGTGTCAGCAATTTCGCGAGCGCTCGCGGATGTTCCCAGCACCGGGAGTTTCAGTTTAACCGCCAGACGGGGAATGCCCCGCATGATGTGGATTCCGAATTTCAGCCCTTTGCCGTGGACATAGTCGGCTAGAGGCTTGAAACCTTTTCCCTGAGCAGCAGAGGGGAAACGGTTTGGAGCTGGAAGCAACCGGCCATACTCATCCATCACAATGTCAGCATTTTCCCGGTAACCATGGGCTTTGGCATTCGGTTCATACCATTGGATGTCGACCACCACGTACTGCCACCCGAAGGAAGCCAAGTATCGGGCCATGTAGTCGGCATTGGCCTTGACCTCTTCCTCTCGAACGGAAGTGCCATAGCAATCCCAGCTATTCCAACCCATGGGCGGCGATGGCGCCAATCTCGCAGCAGGCAATGAATTCGTGGCTCTGGACCCAGTTCGAGGATTCCTGTTGCTTCCTGAATTAACACCAACAAGAACCCCCAGGATTAACATTGAAAAACAACCTGCTAGGGTTGATCTCCTCATCTACTCAATATCTCCTGCGATTGGAACTCGTGGGTCAAATGTTAGTGCAGGGCACATTTCTGAGAGCCTTCAGGGTTCCTGAGCACTTACAGCTATTCTATCATTGTTAGTAAATGGGGCCGAGTGAGGCTTTGCGCGGTGATGAAAGTCACAGCCAGACGTCTGGACTAAACCGACAATGCCTTCCATGAACCTAGCATGCGACGAACCCCCCGCAATCCAGTCAGTCAATCCGGCTTCAGAGAAGCGGCTCAAGAAAAAACTATTCCGCCGGCGCTCAATTGACCGATCCCAGCAGATACGCCACGGGGTGCAGGCATTATTTGTGTTGCTGAATCTTTGGATTGGGGGAGAGTTCTATCTCTTTGTTCGCTACTGCGAAAGTGGAGGAGCCGGGACCAAGGTGGAACGTCCGGCCGGGGCCGAAGGCTGGCTTCCCATTGCGGCCCTCATGAATCTCAAATACTCTTTGTTGACCGGACACATGCCTCCAATTCATCCCGCTGCCATGTTCTTGCTCATCGCTTTCCTGGGGGTCTCCTGGCTCTTCCGGAAATCCTTTTGCAGCTGGCTTTGTCCGATCGGTACAATCTCCGAGATGCTTTGGAACTTAGGGCGGCGCCTTTTCAAGAGGAATCTGGATTTACATCGTTGGTTAGATCTGCCGTTCCGCACCTTGAAGTATTTCCTGCTTGGCCTTTTTGTCTATGCTGTGGCGAGTATGTCGCCGCCGGCCCTTCTGGCGTTCATGAAAAGCCCGTACGGACTTATTGCTGATGTCAAAATGCTGAACTTCTTCCGCTCTTCGTCTTCGACGGTGCTTCTGGTCCTGGGGTTCCTGGCCCTGGCTTCCCTCTTCGTCAAAAACTTCTGGTGCCGGTATCTCTGTCCGTATGGGGCGTTGATGGGGCTAGCTGCACTACTGAGTCCCAGTCGTATCCGGCGGGACCCATTAGTTTGCATCGATTGTGCCAAGTGCTCCCGGGCCTGTCCATCCCTCCTTCCAGTAGACCGGCTGTTGATGGTACGATCCGCTGAATGCACCGGTTGCCTGGAATGTGTAGCTATCTGCCCGGCTGAAGGAGCTCTCCGGTTGTCTCTAGGCAGGAGAAGAACCGTGCCTACCTGGGCATTGGCTGCCGGGATCCTCACTGTTTGCCTGGTCATTGTGGGTTACGCGAAGTGGTCGGGGCACTGGCAATCCAATATCCCGCAACAGGTCTATTTCAATCTCGTCCCTCGGTCCGGCGAATTGGCGCATCCCTGACCAAGCCGTTTTTCATCCGACCATGAGAAATAGGACCCCTCTGTTGACGACGAGTCGGGCCTCTATCTTCAGCACCCACGGATCGGACTGCAATGATGAATCCGGGCCGCTGTGCTTTCGATCTTGAGTATCCAACCCAAGGCATTTATCATGGAGGCCATGTCGAACCCGCTCATTTTTGACGCGCACGTCCATTTCTTCTCTCGCGAGGTCATTGGCTTTTATGCCAGGCAGTCTCCTGAACTAAAGGGACTGCCTGATCCGGAGGCCGTTGCGGTTGAGCGTCTGGGCATCGAGCCTCCGCCGGCTGAACCGGAGGCCTTGGCCCGGCGCTGGGCGGAAGAACTGGACCGTTTTGGGGTTCAGAAAGCCGTCCTGTTTGGGAGCGCTCCACACGAGCAGCACTCCATTGGGAAGGCCGTACGTGCCTACCCTGATCGGTTCGTCGGGTTCCAGATGGTGAATCCGAGTGTCCCAAACCTGCAGGAGGTTCTGGAGGAGATGGTCACTTGCGGACTGAAAGGGGTGTTGCTTTTTCCTGCCATGCATTCCTACTATGTGGATGATCAGGTCTGCCGACCAGTCTACGAGGCTGCGCGGAAATACCGGCTAATTGTCTTCATCCATCTCGGTCAATTAAAGATTGCCATCCGTGACAAGCTGGGCATATCCGGCAGGATGGAAGAACGCTACGGAGACCCTCGTCGGCTTGTCAAAATCCTTCGGGAAAATGAGGATTTGGCCTTTATTGTCCCCCATTTTGGAAATGGCCACTTGACGTCCCTGCTTGCACTGGCCCAAGGGGTCCGGAACCTTTATCTCGACACATCCAGTTCAAACTCATGGATGCAGGCCACTCCCGAATATCCAAACCTGGAATCAGTCTTCCACACGGCCCTTGACGCGCCCTCCTTCGGGCTAACCCGGATCCTGTTCGGGACCGATTCCACAGTCTTTCCCCGGGGTTGGCGTCGCGATGTCTTCGACAGCCAGCTGGAAGTGATGAATCGACTGGGGTTGTCTCGCCACGAAGTCCACGCAATCCTTTACGGGAACCTGGCGCGGCTCCTGTAGCCTCAACCCGCCTCATCTTGGATCCTAATCCAATGGGCCCATCTAGCCGATAGGATCAGTTTGAAGGGATAATGCTCACCGTTCTCCTACACTAAACAAATGCTGAAACTCAGACGCCCCCGATTACTCCACCATGTTCTATTGGTCCTGCTGGTGGTTAGCATCGGGCCTTTGAGTTTCTATGGATGGGAACTCATCCAGCTCAACAAAGAGAAATTGGAAACCAATGAAAAGTTGACGCAGCTCATTATTGCCAAGTCCCTGTCTCGAGAGATAGCTCAATACCTCAATGGTTGTCGAGAGCAAATCTTGGCGTTCGCCGGTGCGGTGGAACTCACAGGTCTTGACAACCCTGGGAAGATAGCCTTATTGCAGAAGAAATTGGAGGAATTTGTCAACCAATCCAAAAACCTGCTTTACATCAACATCGTCGATAACCGGGGTAAAGGCGTCCGTGCGGGACGTTTCAAAGCAGACGACCCGGTCATTCAGCGCTTATTTCAGATCGCTTTCCTGGAGGCCAGTAAGCGAGACTCCTACATGTACATTAGTGCTCCCAAAGAAATCGAGTTGGGTAACCAGCGTGAGCCTGTCATCATCATGTCCACTCCCGTTCGCTCAGTGGCGGGGTGGACTGGTGCCACGACCGTGGTCTTAGGTTTGGACGATCTGATCCGTTGGGTGACGGACTATAGCAAGGGTGGCAAGACCGTTTATGTTGTCGATTTCAGCGGTCGGATCGTGGCCCATCCCAATCGGGAGACCATCCCGGCAGGGATGGATTTCAGCAGAATTGAGATCGTCAAAGAGTTCATTGATGCCTGGAACCTGTCCAAGGGCAATGTCCGACTCCCGGGAACCCGGCCGTTTAAGCTCCAGGAAAACGGTCGGGACAAGGAGATGCTGGGCACATATTATCCCATCCCCGATGCTTCCTGGGGGGTCATCGTCCAAATCGCCGAAAGAGACGCCTATGCCACGGTAACCAAGATGAAGGGGGAGACCATCAAGTGGGGAATCCTGATGCTGCTCCTCTCTCTTTTAGTGGGGTCGATTAGCGCACGATCGATCGCAACCCCCATTCAACAGCTTGCCGAGAGCACCCGTTCTATCGCCAGAGGAGACTTCTCCAAGAAAATCAAACTGAGGACAAAGACCGAAATCGGGGAATTGGCGGAGACCTTCAACAAGATGACCGACGACCTCGAGGCCTACATCCGGCAGATCAAGCAAGCCCTCGAGGATAATCATCACCTGCTCTTAAAGAATAAAGCTTTGTTCCTGGGAACCATCCGCGCCCTGGCCGCGGCCATTGACGAAAAGGATCCATATACTCGAGGTCATTCAGAAAGGGTGACCGAGTATTCCCTTATTTTAGCCAGGCGTCTGGGGATGAGTGAGCAGGAACTGGAGACCCTTCAAATTGCCGCGCTTCTTCACGATGTAGGGAAAATCGGCATTGATGATAAGGTCCTGAAGAAGCCGGGCTATTTGACCCCGGAGGAATTCGAAGTGATGAAGCAACACCCGGTCAAGGGAGCCAACATCATGAAATCCATTGATCAAATGAAAGAAATGCTCCCTGGATTGAAGCACCACCATGAACAGTGGGATGGCAACGGATACCCGGATCAGCTTCAAGGCACGGGAATCCCCCTGGTTGCGCGAATCATCAGTGTGGCGGATACCTTCGATGCCATGACCACAGATCGCCCTTATCAAAGAGCGATTGACCTCGATTTGACCTTGCAAAAAATCCAGCAGAATGCTGGAATCAAATTCGACGCAGAAGTAGTCGGTGCGTTGATCAGTGCGCTGGCTTCCGGGGAAATTACACTCACCCGGGCCCTGGTGCCGGCGCAGGCAATCTAACAACAATCCAATTTGCCAGTGAACATTGGCTCGGCTTCCCTGATTCAATGCCGTACCAGTCAATCTTGAAGACCTTGCTCGAGAGTATCGATGGCGCTGTCGGTGCCGGATTTGTTGACTATGATGGTGAGGCTGTTCAATTGGCTGGACAATTTGAGGATTTTGCCCATCGTGTTCATCTTGCTTACCAGGGACTCTTTTTGGAAAGCCTGAAGAGTTTCCACGAGCAACATTTGGGCGCTCCCTTATCCCTGGTCTGCGTTTACCAGAACCTTACGCTGGTGATTAAGCCGCTTAAAAGCGGTTACTTTCTGGTCCTGACTCTGGCCCACCGCAAGCAATTAGCCAAAGCGCTGCGAGCTGCCGAAGAGGCGGCAGCCCATCTGAACCTCGATCTATAACCGGTGATTTACTGGGGTTCAGTGGTATCATAAGGCTGTCAGCCTGGCTTGGTGCGGGGCGGAGTGCCTGCCTTGAGGGGCCACGGTTGAGATGAGGAAATGAATGCAGACTCTGTTTGGTACACCGGAAAAGAGAGAAGGGCTGTTCAGCAAATTAAAGTCAGCTGTGAGCTCGACTAAGGCTAATTTGGTCGCCCGGATCGAGGAGGTTGTCAGCGGCAAGAAAGAAATTGATGCCAGCCTCCTCGATGAATTGGAGACTGTTTTGATCGGGGCTGACCTCGGTTTTCAAACCAGCACGGAGATTCTGGGTGGCATCCGCGAGAAAGTCAGACGCCAGGAGGTCAGAGATGCTGCCTTGCTGAAGCCCCTGATCAAAGCAGAGATTTTGAGAATCCTGGAGTCTACGCCTTCACTTCCTAAAGAATCCGAGGCCCAACGCCCCAGGGTCATCGTGGTCGTGGGCGTCAATGGAGTTGGGAAGACGACCACCATTGGGAAGCTCGCTAACCTCTACCAGCAGGCAGGTCAGAAGGTTCTGATTTGTGCTGCAGACACCTTCCGGGCTGCAGCCGTCGAACAACTGGAGGTGTGGGCTCGGCGGGCAAATGTCGCGATCATCCGCCAGAAACCCGGTGCAGACCCGTCAGCTGTTTTGTTTGATGCCATCATGGCATCGAAGGCACGCGACGTCGGGGTGCTGATTGTGGATACCGCCGGTCGACTTCACACCAAGGACAGCTTGATGCGCGAGCTTGAAAAGATGAAACGCATCGCTGGACGGGAAATCCCCGGGGCGCCTCATGAAGTGCTTCTGGTGATCGATGCCGTGACCGGACAGAACGGCCTGAACCAGGCCAGAGAGTTCACTCGCAGTGCCGGAGTCAGTGGCATTGTGTTGACCAAGCTGGACGGAACAGCCAAGGGGGGGGTGGTCGTGGCCATTGCGAAGGACCTCAAAATACCGATCCAATATGTGGGCGTCGGAGAGAAACTGGATGACCTTGTGGAGTTCTCCCCCCAGCAGTTTGTGGAGTCGCTGTTTAACGGATAGGGACGGCATCAACACGAATGCGCAAAGGGACTAATCCCGCATGTCTGACGCAGATTCAATTTATATGGGCCGTGCCCTGGAACTGGCGGCGCGGGGAATAGGACTGGCCAGTCCTAATCCGATGGTGGGTGCAGTCCTGGTCAATAACAAGGTCATAGTCGGTGAAGGCTTCCATACCTATGCCGGGTTAAAGCATGCCGAGGTGCTAGCCATCGAGCGGGCAGGAGAATCAGCCCGGGGGGCCACTCTTTACGTAAATCTTGAGCCCTGTAGTCATACGGGCAGGACTCCTCCCTGTTCGGAGTTGCTATTCCGTTCCGGGATTGTTCGGGTTGTGGCTGCCATGGAGGACCCCAATCCCAAGGTAGCGGGACAAGGGGTTCGAAATTTGAGACAGGGTGGGGTCGTGGTGTCCCTGGGCTTGTTGCAGCAAGAGGCGCAAAAACTCAATGAAGCCTTTTCTAAATATATTACCGTACGGCGGCCGTTTATAAGCTTGAAAGCAGGTATTACTTTGGACGGGAAGCTTGCAGACTTCCGGGGGGAATCCAAGTGGATCACCTCTGGGGAGGCCCGTCAGAGGGTTCAGCAATTGCGGTTCGAGAATGACGCCGTCTTGGTTGGAATTGGGACCGTGTTAAAGGACGACCCTCTTCTGACAGACCGGACCGGCCACCCTCGACGGAGACCGCTTGTGCGGGTCGTGCTCGATTCACGACTCCAGCTTTCCGTATTCAGCCAGTTAATCAAGTCCTCAATCCGGGGTGATATAATGGTGTTTTGCTCTCTGGGTCGGGATCCTCGTCGGGAAGCCGAACTAAAAGACCGGGGAGCCAACGTCATCTTGGCGCCTGTGGCCACCGGGAAAATCCCTTTTGACTTTGTTCTTGAGGAACTGGGCCGACGCGAGATCACCAGCTTGTTGGTCGAAGGCGGCGCAGAGATCAACTATGAAGCGCTGCAGTCCCATCAGGTCGACAAACTGATCTTGTTCATGGCACCTAAGATTTTGGGGGGCAAGGACTCTGTACCCATGGTCGGAGGGACTGGCTTTGGTGAACTGCAGCACAGTCAAGTGTTTCAGTTTGCTTCTGTAGAGAGAATCGGGCCCGACTTGGCGATTGAGGCGTATCCCCCCAAAACCTGGACTTGAACCAATCATGTTTACTGGGATTATAGAAGAAGTGGGCCAGATTCGAGAGCTTCGACTTACCGGGAAAACTGCCGAGATTCAGGTTGAAGCCCGGAAGGTCTTGAAAGGTCTGCAGCCGGGGGACAGCATTTCGGTCAATGGGGTTTGCCTCACGGTGCGAAGCTTAACAGGGGAGGGCTTTCATGCGGAAATCTCTCGAGAGACTTTGGCACGGACCAGCTTTGCCAGATCTAAAAAGGGCGACTCCGTAAACCTGGAGCGGCCCTTGCTGCCGACCAGTCGCTTGGGCGGTCATTTTGTCCAAGGTCACGTGGATGCGATTGGGAAGGTGGAAAAGATCCAGCCGGAAGGGGAGTTTGCGGTCCACTGCTTTTCACTGCCAGAAGCTATTCTGCCCTATGTGGTTGAAAAAGGCTCCATTGCGGTCGACGGTGTCAGCCTGACTGTCTCTAAGCTTGGTTCCGGCCAATTCGAAGTTGCTCTTATCCCCCACACCCTTGAGAACACGAATCTAGGCGATCGACGGGCGGGGGACTGGGTCAACCTGGAGTGCGACATCCTGGCCAAATACGTGGAGTCATTACTCAAGGCCAGAGAGAAATCGAAGAAGGCCCCCGTGACCTTGGAGTATCTGAGGGAGCAGGGGTACTAGCCTCACACGATAAAGAGAAGGGCGAAATGAAGCAAAGGGGGGAGAAGGGTAATCTTTGGAGTTGAGGTCCTGGGACCCCAGCTTCCAACATCCGTCAGGGTCTATGAGGTTTGTTCTGCTACTGAAGGCAACGGCCATTTGAAAGAATTGGGCAGTCCAAATGTATTTCTCCACTATTGAAGAAGCCATCGAAGAATTCCAAGCTGGGCGGATGGTCATCATCGTAGACGATGAAGACCGGGAAAACGAAGGTGACCTGACCATTGCTGCTGAGAAAGTTTCTCCAGAGGCCATCAATTTTATGGCTCGCTTCGGTCGTGGATTGATTTGCCTGGCCATGACTGGCGAGCGATTGGACGAGCTGCAGATTCCACTGATGGTGACGGAAAACAATTCCAATTATGGGACGGCTTTCTGCGTTTCCATTGAGGCACGCAGGAACGTCTCGACCGGCATTTCAGCAGCCGACCGGGCCACAACCATACTGACGGCCATCAGTCATGCCGCCAAGCCGCAGGACTTGGCGCGACCAGGCCATGTGTTTCCTCTGCGAGCCCGCAAAGGAGGAGTGCTGATGCGGGCCGGACAGACCGAAGCTTCCGTGGACCTGGCGCGGATTGCAGGGCTTTATCCGGCTGGAGTGATCTGTGAAGTCATGAACGACGATGGAACCATGGCACGTGTGCCAGAACTTCAGGAGTTTGCACAGCGGCATCAATTAAAGATGATCACCGTGGCCGACCTGATCAAACACCGGCTCCGGACCGAATCATTTGTGCAGCAGGTGGCGGAAGCTGAGCTGCCTACCCAATACGGGACCTTCCGGATGATGGTCTTCAGCTGCGAGATTGATGGCGACACCCACGTGGCCTTGGTTTACGGGAAGATTGATCCGGAGAAGCCCGTTCTGGTCCGAGTCCATTCACACTGCCTGACGGGCGACGTCTTTGCATCGTCCCAGTGCCATTGCCGGGCCCAATTGGAGAAGTCCCTGGAGATGATTGCCCGGGAAGGGAATGGAGTCGTGCTTTACATGCACCAGCCGGGCCGCGGTTTCGAGCTGCAGAGAGGTGAGAACCGCATCACCTATCATGGCATGGCTCACGTTGATGAAGAGGCCTACAGCATGAAGCGGGCCAAGCGCGATTATGGCACCGGCGCGCAAATCTTGTCGAAACTCAATCTCAGACGAATCCGTATACTCACCAACCATCCCCGGAAGCTGATCGGCCTGGAGGGCTATGGCCTCACCGTGGTGGAGCAAGTGCCGATCCGGATCTCCTGATGCCCCGGAGAGTGCAATTCAAAGTGCGACAGAATTAACTCATATATTCACGGTTCGGGCGCCGCGGGGGCGCGGCGTCTCCAAGGACTTGGAGACGGGACGCCCTCGTCCCGCTTCCGGCAACACACCCTGGACACATGGCCTCTCCAGTCGCACTTTGAATTACACCCTGCCCCGGAAATCATGTTGACATTCCGGGCTGAAGCCGTCAGACTTTAATGTTTCCAAATCTATCGATCTGCACACACCTCTTAGAGGAGAAACAGGCCAAAGAAAGCCATGGTGACCCTGCCGCGGCTGAATAGTCGCTATGAGATTCGAGATGTTCTTGGACAGGGGGGAATGGGGATTGTTTACAAAGCTTATGACTCAGTGATTCGGAGAGAGGTGGCTCTTAAGACGCTTCGGGACGCCCCTGATCCTGCTGCTCTTGAGACTTTCCAGAAGGAATGCGGAGTGCTGGCCTCCATGGCCCACCCCAATACGGTCGAGATTTTTGACCTGGGGGAGTTTGAAGAAAACGGGACCCACAAACCCTATTTCGGCATGCCCTTGCTTCCCGGGATGACCCTGGAGGCCTTGATTCGAATGGCCAGCCAACGGCTGACCGTGGAGCGGGTGGTAGAGATTATCACCCAAACATGCCGGGGGCTGCAGGCCGCTCATGAACGCGGGCTGATCCACCGAGACCTTAAGCCCATCAACATTTTTGTTCTGGATGACGATTCGGTGAAGATCATCGACTTCGGGGTTGCGCACATATGCGACAGCCGCACGACTATGGGTTTGAAGGGAACCCTGGCGTACATGTCGCCTGAGCAAATCGAGATGAAACCGCTCTCCCCCCTGTCCGACCTCTTCTCCCTGGCAGTCGTGGGTTACGAAACGCTGGCACTCCGCCGTCCCTTTCAAGGCAAGACCCAGAGCGAGATCGTGGAGGCCATCCTGCATCAAATCCCGCCACCTGTATCGGAATTCAACCCTGCAGTCAATTCTTTGATCAGCCGGGTCATTCACAAGGCCTTGGCCAAACAACCCTTTCACCGGTTCGCCTCCGCCAGGGAATTTGCTGAGATCGTACAAAAGGCGCTTCGCAATGAAAGGCTCGAAATCTTTGATCCGAGCCGGATTCAGCCCCGCGTTCAACGGGCTGCCCGGGCATTTGAGCAGGAAGATTACCAGTTTGCCGCCGCGATCCTGGGGGAACTGCTGGCGGAGGGATTGCCGATCAGATTCAGAAAAGCATCGGAACGGTGGATATGGTATGGAGTCGCTCTGCTGTTGGTTGTGATGCTGGGCGGAATCTGGGCCCATCGGCGTCGTCCTCCTTCCACGGCGTCGCAGCCTACCCTGCCGAATCCTGCGCCTTCACACCCCATTCGTCTGGACGTATTGACGACCCCGCCCGGGGCGAGGATATTCATCAATGATCGAGTGCGCGGCACTGCCGACTTGGTCTTGGAGCTGTTGCCAGGTTCGCATCAGATTCGCGCAGAGGTAGAGGGTTACGTTCCGACTACCACCCCGCTGGAGCCTAAGCCCGATTCGGCATTGCCCCCGATGGAAATTGTCCTTCAACCAGCGTCTGGAGCAAGCACTTCCAGTACTCAATCACCTTCAGAATCGGGCGCACAGCAAACTCAAGGTTCCTCTGCCTCCCTGGCGAAAAGAAGGAAGGCTTTGGAGACTCGGGCCCCTGTCTCCAGCTTGGCTGTTGAGTCGGCGCCACTCCCGGGCACTCTGCGGGGCTATCTCCAACTGAAGCGCTCTCCTGCCAGCAGCCAGGTGGTGTTGGAAGGGGGGGAGAACCGCAACCCCGCCTGCTCACTGAAGACCGCATGGAATTGAGAGAAGGGGCTTACACAATGACAGTCACAGCTCCGGGGTTCAATAAGCTCATCGTCCCGCTCCACATCGAGCCGAGCAAGACCGAAATAGTGGAACTCAGCCTTCAGCCGGTCAAGGAACCCGAGCTTGACTGGAAAAACGCTTGGGAGGATGTAGCTGGGTGGTCCAGTGAGGGAGATTGGCTGGTTCATCGGGGTGGCAACTTCGTGTTGTCAACGCTGCACCCCATTACCGGAGCGTATGAATTCACCCTCTGGCGCAAGAGCAAGAATGTTCAGTGGGTTCTGAACTACACCGATGACCGCAACTACGACCTGTTTGAGATCGACAAGAAATACTTTTTGCGGACACGAATTCGAGATGGCAGGAAGAGTCAGACGGCGAAGGCTTCCCACAAACTGGAGAAACAGTCTTCCTATTCCTTCCAATTAGAGGTCACTCCACAAGCGATTGTCACCAGGGTCCTGGACGGGGGGGTGTGGGTAGCCCTTGATGAGTGGAAAGATGCCGGGCCCGTGACAGGCAAGTTTGGGTTTTACATCCAAGGCAAGGATCAAGTAGGATTATCTCACTTCATGTACAAACCTCGGTAATACTCCCGAGTTGCGCCCGGGTGTAGAAAATGATCCCACAAGTTCAGACGAATATGGAAAGAGAACTGATCATAAACTTTCCTGACGGGAAGACCAAGACCATCCCGCTCACGAAGGCCCGATGGACGGTGGGCCGGTCCAGTGAGAATGACCTCAGTTATCCAGAGGATTCCGGCCTGTCGCGACAACACTTCGTTCTGGAACAGGAGGAGGAAGATTGGGTACTTTCGGATTTGGGCAGCAAGAACGGAACCTTCCTGAATGGGGCTCGGGTTCACGCTCGACAAAGGCTCAAACCCGGGGACCGTGTGACCGCGAGCCACCTGGTTCTGGCCTATTGTAGTTCCAAAGAGGCCATCAACCAATGCTCGATCATCTTCGAGAAGAGTCCGGAGGAACTCCTGACCCGGCGAGGCCTGAGCACCACCTCGCTGGATCAGATTATCTCAACCCATGCGACCTCCGTCCGCCCTGCCTTGGGACCATCGCGGGAGCAGTGGAGGGCCCCCTTGGACGCCTTCCGGCGCGCCGGCCGGGAACTCTCACTGGGCCGGCCGTTGCAGGAACTGTTCCAGGTGATCCTCGATCTTTCCATAGAGGCAGTGGGGGCGGAAAGGGGAGTTCTGCTTACTTTGGAAGGAGGGAAATTGATGGTGCGGGCTTCCCGGGGCGACGGTTTCCGAATCAGCACCACAGTTCGGGACCGGGTCATCAACGACAAGACATCTCTGTTATTGAAAGACGTTCAGGGTGACGAAGCATTCCGCGCGATGCAAAGCATCGTTGCTCAGAAAGTCAGAAGCCTGATGGCCGTGCCGCTACAAACTGACGATCAGGTGATCGGATTGATTTACGTCGATTCATCGCACTTGGCCCACGAGTTCACTAATGATGACCTGGATCTGTTGACTGTAATGGCGAATGTGGCCGGCATCCGGATTGAGCGTCAACGAATGACGGAGATTGAGCAATCCCGGCGCCGATTAACGGCGGAACTGGAGCAGGCTGCCGAGATTCAACGAGAGTTCCTGCCCGCCCAGGCTCCCGTGGTGCAGGGGCTGGATTTGGCCGGATACAATGCCCCTTGTCGCACGGTGGGCGGGGACTATTACGACTTCCTGACCTACCCTGATGGGAAAGTGGTTGTGCTGGTTGGAGACGTTTGTGGCAAAGGGATGCCAGCCGCCCTCCTCATGATGAGCCTGCAGGCCCGAGTCCAGGTACTTGCTCAGGAGCCCGACAGCCCTGCCTCATTGGTCGAACGGCTCAACAGAATTCTCACTACTACTTCATCGAATAATCGTTTCGTTAGTTTTTTCTTCTCTCTTCTCGACCCCTGCACCGGGGAAGTGGTTTATTCCAATGCCGGCCATAACCCGCCCGTTTTGCTTCGCTCTGATGGAAGCACTCAACGCCTCGAAGGAGGCGGTCCGGTGTTGGGGATCCTGCCCGAAGCTTGCTATGAGGAACATCGGTGTCTCATGCAACCTGGAGATGTCGCCCTTCTATATAGCGACGGCGTTACGGAAGCCAATGACCCCCAAGGTGAGGAGTTTGGAGAAACCCGCTTGGTGGAGTTGCTGAGGAACACTCGGCAACAACCGGCAGCCAAGATTCTCAACACGATCACTCAAGCCGTGCATGACTGGATGGCTGGAGCACCAGCCGCCGATGACATCACATTGGTCGTTGTGCGAAGAATTTGAAGGCCCTCCTCACTCCACACGAGGCTGCTCAGCAGAGAACTTAACATTGCCAGGAATTGCTCATCTGTCAGTCTGTGGCGCCACCGACAACGAAACTTGGACGCATAGGTGGGGAGGTTTCCTCACCCTTTAGACCTCAACAAAGGAGATTCTGTGATCCATACAATTAAGGATTTCGAGGGGATATGGACAGAGGAAAGCGACAGGACCTGCAAAATTTTTGGCCAGCTGGACGACCTATCTCTCTCTCGGGCCGGCGAGCCGGAGGGACGAACTCTGGGGAGGATGGCCTGGCACATCACCTTGTCTATTCCTGAAATGATGTCCCAAACCGGCCTGACTTTTTCGGTAGGCATTGAAGAAAGTCCGGTCCCGACGTCGGCCGATGAGATCCGAACGATTTATTCGTTACTGTCTAACGAACTGCTGGCCCAGATCAAAACTCATTGGACTGACCAGACGCTCGAGATTAGCGATGAGATGTATGGGCAGCATTGGAAGCGCGGCTTTACCATGACCGCCCTGATATTTCATCAGATTCACCACCGTGGCCAAATGACTCTCCTGATGCGGCAGGCCGGGCTCAAAGTGCCAGGGCTGTTTGGGCCTGCACGCGAGGAATGGAGTTCCATGGGAATGTCGGCTCCGGCGATCTGACTTCGAGCCCCCAGTTTCCGCGCTCCCAAGACGTCGACCCGAAAATCCTTCCTGACCCTCTCACCAGGAGGGGAGTCTCCAGACAAAAAGGCTGTCTATACTCAATCAGCGGGTTATCATGACCTCAGAACCCGGTTTTTTTTCGTGAGAAACGTTCTCAAAAGTCAATTAGGGAGCACGGGCCGCGATACTCTTCTGGGGATCCTCGCCATTCTCTTCTGGAGCACTTCGATCGGGTTTGCCAGGCACTTGACCGAGCAGCTGGGGACCTTTCGCGCCGCCGCATCGATCAATATGCTGGGTGGTCTCATGACGTGCACCGTTGCCATTTTGCAGGGCATGACCCTGCGGTCTTTGGCAAGGGTGGGAGTCAAGTACTCGTTGGGATGCGGCGGACTCTTTACCGCCTACATGGTCTGTTTGTATCTGGCTGTTGGATTCTCTGTCGACCGGGAGCAGGCTATCACGGTTGGTTTGATCAACTACTTGTGGCCAGCCTTGACGCTAATTCTCGCGGTCCCCATCTTGAGAAAACCGGCACGAGGTGGAAGGCTCCTCCTGGGAATCACTGTAGCCTGCCTGGGCATCTTCCTCTCTATCGGAAGTGCCTGTCACCCCTTTTCTTGGAATGTCCTGCAACAGCAAGGGACCGCTGTAGTCCCATACTGGCTGGCGCTGGCGGCTGCAGTCCTATGGGCGCTCTATTCAAACCTGAGCCGTCGATGGGGCACAAACTCAAGCGGAGAGGCAGTACCAGTTTTCCTTCTGGCAACAGGGATCTTCATGTTTTTCCTGACGTTGGGGATTCCTGAAGAGGGTCATTGGACGAAGCGAGCCATTCTGGACCTGACCTATCTGGCTCTCGTTCCGACTTCTCTTGCCTATATTTTCTGGGACATAGCAGTCAGGAGGGGGAATTTCGTTTTGGTTGCAGCGTTCGGCTACCTGACACCTTTGTTATCTACATGGATCAGCGTGATCTATCTCGGGGTCAGTGCCAGCCTACGACTATGGATCGCTTGTGTCTTTGTCGTTTCTGGCGCGGTCGTATGCAACTGGGCTTTTAAGAAGGACGTAGGAGCCGCCCTCGGCGTATCCTTTGAAGCACAAGGTCAGAATTCGCCGGAACGCGATGGAGATTAGGTTATGAAAAAAGATATTCAGGTCGTAGACTCTGTAGAAATGCTGGAAACTGCCCTCCAAAGGCTCCACTCCTGCGAATGCCACACCATCCCCGTGATCAACAGAGGACAGCTGGCAGGGTTAATCACGATGGATAATGTGGGCGAATTCCTCTTGATACAGGCTACGTTGGGGGCCAGTCGGAAAGGCCCGGAATTCGTGCTGCAGAAATCATAGAAGGACTACCTTTGGAACAAGACTCCTCGACAAAGGGGCCCTCTGGAGTTTGTGTCCTTCAAACTTGCAGGGTGACAAGTAACTTTGGAATCCCGATCCTCGGCGAGTATCCCCTTCCATTCTGTTGAAGAGCCAAACACTTGTTATCAGGATACCAGATAACTCACCAACAGAATGGAGGCTCACAATGTAGATGAGGCTTCGGTGGCTGCTTTCTTCTTTCGATTCTTCGGACCTGTGGAATCTTTCTTACGAGGCTCTGGTTCCGGTTCGGCAATTGACTTCATATCTGGAGAACTTGCCTTTTGCGCAGGGCTGGCCTTCAGTTTGGTTTTAGCCCGGGCAGGTCTCTTGACCCTTCTATTGGTTGTAGTAGCAGTATTGGCGGGGATAGCCTCTCTTTCTCGAGCCCTTCCCCCCCTTCGTGTAGGCCGGGCCCCTACAATCCCGGTTGCAGCCTCAGGATAACCTGCTTGCGCCCGCAATGTGCCTTCTTCGCGGGCAATCCATTCAGACAGAATTTCGGTCTCAGCCCGCTGCCAGTCTTCTTTATCGTATCCGTGGAGTCGCCCTCGTTCCTCAAAAATCTGATAAGCCCGAAAAGCAATCCTTTTTCTGATTAATTCGTTGGCAAGCAGGCGTTGCCGAACACTTGGGTGACCTTCACGCTTCATCTATCCTCCTTAAAAGACTCCATGTTTGTCTTATTGATCCATCCGGATTGTACCGTATCCCCCCCTCTCAGCCAAATGATTAGCGAGTCCTTAGTCCTCGACTCCACCAACAGACGATCGACCATGCGTTTCTCTCGGAGTTCCGTTGCGTGCACAAACAGATTCTTACGCCAGGAACAAACCAGGCCAGGACAAAACGACATATCTCCGGTCAAGACGACTTAATGCAGGTGGGGTATCCTGGATGGCTCAAAGCCTGAGGGCCTATATTTTCAATAGGATAGTCTCATGGAACCCAATCTGCAAGGTCGAAGGACGAATTCAATGGGAGGATCCGATGATGGACGCGTTGGCAGTTGACAGATCCCCAAAAAGATTGCAGAGAAGAGTTACTAGAATGAAACACAAGGTCCCACAGCCTGTTCACCTGCACTTTCAAAACACGGTGACCGATAGCTTCTTCGGCTACATTCAACAAGGTGAGGAAATCCTATTGGATGTCTTGGGAGTTAACCGGGATGGCACGTTGGATGCCTTTGCTTTGAAGCCGGTTCCTGCTCTGAGAATCGAAAAGAACAAACTCTATTGCTTTGCCCCGGACCTTAAGTCTTTCTCGCCCTATTGAAGTCAAGCTCGAGCCCAGCTTATGGGACCTGTCTGAATCTTTGCTTTTTCGTTTGAACCCCGACTCCCGATTGTCTTAGACTTATGACACGCTAAACTCGGAATCTCATCTTCTGTCAGAACTGGAGGGACGCCATGTGGTCGATTTCACCTGAGTTGGTGTCGGCTTATCATCGGGACGGTTATGTGATCTTGCGCAGGCTCTTTAACCAGGAAGAACTCGAACTGTTGCGCAGTACCGCCCACGAAGACCGACGGTTAGACGAACTCTCCTTTAGCCGGGCCGATGGCGAAGGGGGAGTCGTCCGTCTAACGTTATGGAACCACCCCGGCGACACCATCTATGGCATGTTTGCGCGATGTCGACGGATCGTGGATACCGCTGAGAAATTGCTCGACGGAGAGGTTTACCATTACCACTCCAAAATGATCCTAAAGGACGCCCGCGTCGGAGGTGCCTGGGCCTGGCATCAAGACTACGGGTACTGGTATGAGAATGGGGTCCTGTTTCCGTTGCTCACCAGTGTCATGATCGCAGTGGATCCGGCAACCCGGGAGAACGGTTGCCTGCAGGTGATAAAGGAATCGCACCAGATGGGGCGTATAAACCACGGGAAGAGTGGGGATCAAGCAGGGGCCGACCTGGAACGAGTCAATGAGGCTTTGGGTCGCTTGGAGTTAGTCTACTGTGAGATGGAGCCAGGGGATGCGGTTTTTTTCCACTGCAACACTCTACATCGCTCCGACCAGAACCGCTCCGATCAGCCCCGCTGGTCGCTGATCTGTTGCTATAATGCTGCACGAAATGATCCCTACAAGGAATCACATCACCCACGTTATACTCCTTTGGAGAAAGTCGACGATGGCGCTATTAAGCGTGTGGGAATAAAGCGCTTTGCCGACTCTTCAAGCGACGTTGCGTTCCTGGATCCCAAGGACGACCGTAGCGTCAAAGAAGCGGAAAGGTGAAGACATTCCCCCTTTGCGAAAGTGGTCTGCGGAGGCGCGAATCCGTTAGCTTTTGGCATCAGTATGGCAGGGTCGGGTTGGAAAGATGAGCCAAGCCAGCTCGAATGTCATCAAGATGATTTACCTGGTACTGTGGCGGAAGATCGACTAGAATAAAGGCTTAGAGTTTCCAATCATTCCTTTCCATCAACGTCTGCATCAGTGATATCCCGCACATTCGACCTCAAGCCAAAAGTATTCTGGAGGGCCCGCTTCTTAATCCTGGTCTCCATCGTCTTCTTGGTCTTGCGTCTCTCTCCGGCTTGGGCTGAATGGGAAGCGCTCGGCCCATACGGCGGACACGCCCTTAGAATCCTGATGGATTCCGCCAACCCTCAGAGGCTGTTCGTTTTCACAAAGAACGGTCAATGCTACCGCTCGGATAATGGTGCGACTTCGTGGGAATTCATCCCATTGGCATTGCCCCGGAACGCAGTGCTGAACGCAGCAGTCTTAGAGCCCAGGAACTCAGACACCCTCTACATTGGGGTCGCCGACCAGTTTATGCGCGGAGCGAATTCGTTCGAAGGTGTCTACAAAAGCATGGATGGGGGTCGCCATTGGGAGCAGTTGCCACAGACTTCCAGATGGTCAGTGTTCTCCTTGGCAATATCAAGGGATCGTCCACTGGATGTTGCTGCGGGGACTCGCACGGGGGTCTTTCGAAGTCGAGATGGAGGAAACAACTGGACACGACTCTCCCCCGCAAACCATCCAGAACTTAAGAATGTCGTCTCACTGGCGTTGGACTCGCTCGATCCGGAAGTGACCTATGCGGGGACCCCCCATCTTCCCTGGAGGACATTGGACAATGGGGAGCACTGGACATCCATCACTGAAGGAATGATTGATGATTCCGACATTTTCTCGATTGCCGTGGATCGGGAGAAAGTCAACATGGTCTATGCCAGTGCCTGCAGTGGCATCTACCGTAGCATTATCCGCGGGACCCGCTGGATCAAAGTCCAAGGGATTCCAGGCTCCAATCGGCGGACCCATATCCTGCTCCAAGACCCGGCTGACCTGAACATTCTCTATGCGGGGACGACACAAGGGCTCTGGAAATCCTCAGATCGTGGGACTACTTGGGTAAAACCAAACCCTTATCCCTATTCCATTAACTCTATCGCAGTCAACCCGTTGGATAACAATGTCTTGTATGTGGCCACAGACCGTAGCGGGATACTGAAGAGCGAGGACGGCGGAGAGACTTTCAAGGCTGTGAACCAAGGCTTTGTGAACCGGAACCTGACCCGATTCCTCACGGGGAGTCGGTTCTACACTTGTAGTGTATACGATGGCGAATTTGGTGGAGTCTTTTCCAGCGAGGATGAGGGACATTCCTGGGAGTTGATTGCCGACCACAATGCCCTTCTGGGGAAGAATATCATCTCCCTGGCTGTTTCACCCACAGACCCTAGTCTGGTTGTTGCGGGGACCTACGAGGGCATGATGAAATCCCATGACGGGGGAATCACTTGGGAATTCATCCCAGGCAGCAGTTCCAGTTGGGGGCGAGCAAGCAATCCTCCGGTGGCGTCTCGAAACAAACCGGAGTCCAAGGTACGCATGGTTCCCGAAATCGCCTTGCTTCGGAATACTATCCGATTTAATGACTTGGGCTTTTCCATGGCCGTCCCCGGGGTCCTTTATGCTGCCAGTTCAGCTGGCCTCTTCAGAAGTGTCGACGATGGAGAGTCTTGGGGGCGAGCCTCGAACTTAGGGACACGTGACGTCTCCAGGATAATCATTCATCCTACAGATCCCAACTGGCTGATGATCTTGACTGGTGGCGATCTGATGATCTCCGCGAACCAGGGGAGAAGCTGGAACACCGCCGCCTTCGGGGTACAGGGGATTCAGATCTACAATTTCGCTTTTTCACTACAAGGTGCCGGGAAAGTATGGGCCGGGACTTCCCACGGACTCTTCCAATCCTCGGACGGGGGGAGAACGTGGACTCGAAAGAACGACGGACTCCCTTTTGTCCCCATTCATAATATCTACGTGACGCCGCAGAATCCTAATCTTGTCTTCGTGCAATCAAACGGGTCCAATCAAGTCTATCGCTCGGTTGATGGGGGCGACACTTGGGAGCGCTTCGACAGTCGCGGCCTTGAAGGCATCTCTGTGCAGGCCTTCTCCCCATCCTCGAACGGAGGAGCGGACCTATGGGTGCTCTCGGAAAACCGGGGCATCTTTCGTTACCGGTTTCAGTCGCGTGTCGCCACAAAGTAGAATCACCAATTTGTAGGAATACTTCTGCCTAGCGATTCCACTTATTCCTCCTCTCACAGTTTATCAGGGCCTCCGGCTCGGCTTAACTTGAATGGGCCGAGGGTATCAGGGGAAATCACCCTTAAACTGTGCAGCATTTGCATTCCTTTTGTTCAGGCCTGCGTATAAAGGTGATGGGCGGAGAAGGGCAGCTGGAAGATGGACTTGGGTGAAGAAACTCTGACTAAGGCTGTGAGGGGCGATCAGGCGGCCTTTGCCGCAATTGTGCGCCATCATAAATCTATGGTTTACAGCATTGCCTACCACTTCCTCCACGAAAGCTGGCAGGCTGAGGAACTGGCGCAAGACGTCTTTCTCCAGCTCTTTCAAAATCTGAAGAAAATTGAATCCTCAGCCCACCTGACCTTCTGGCTCCGCCGAGTGACCAGCCATCGTTGCATCGATTGGAATCGGCGACAGAGCCTTCGGCCGAGGGTCAGTTTGGAGGAATTGCCTGAGCCGGCGGCTCCGGAAGTGAGGAGCGATCCACTGCTGGCACGACGGTTGCGTCAGTTAGTGTCCAACCTTCCAGAAAAGTCGCGCCTGATCATCGCCCTTAGATATCAGGAGGACTTGCAGTTGGCGGAAATAGCTGAAATCCTGGATATTCCCTTAAACACCGTTAAGAGCCACCTGCAGCGATCACTGGCCAAACTGGAGGAACAATTGACAAGTACGGAGAAGTTACCGGTATGAATCCCTTGGAAGAACGATTGATTGAGTCACTCCGTCGTAAGGATCCTTCTCCTGGTTTTGAGCAGAAGGTCCTTTCAAGGATCGCAACCCAGACCGTCCCCAGAGCTGGACTATGGCAAAGAATGTTAACGGGCCTCACCATTCCTCGTTACCGCTTGACGACAGTGGGTCTGACGGCGGCTTTGCTGATCTCGGTAGGAGTTGCCGGTTATTACCAAGAGCAACGCAAGAGGGCAGAAGGAGAGGCGGCCAAATCCCAGGTCATGTTGGCTCTTCAGATTGCCAGCAACCGTCTCAATCAGGCCCAGAAAGCGGTTCTTGGAAGGGGGAATCGATCCCCTTCGCGAGACTGACAAAGATGTCCGGTTTCGTGATCAAAGCCAGTCAAGGAACGAATCAGGAGGTTAGGAAAACATGGCACTCGCTAACTGTATCAAAATGATTTTATTAGTCACCGTCTTATTTATCTTGGGCCTCAACCCGCTATCAGCTCAAGAGGCTAGACTGAAAATTAGTTATCTCGACAAACTTGCTGCCAAAGCCGATCAAACCGTGGACGTGAATCTCGACGCCTCTCTCCTGCAATTGGCTGCCAAGTTCCTTTCCAGTTCGAAGCCTGATGAAGCTAAGGCTAAGGAGTTGATTGGTGGTTTGAAAGGAGTCTATGTCCGTAGTTTCGAGTTTGACAGTGACGATGCCTACTCCAGCGAAGACGTCAATGCCATCCGGACTCAACTTCAGACACCCGGATGGGTGAGGATGGTCGGTGTACGGAGCAAACACAACAAAGAGAATATAGAGGTTTTCACATCGACTCAGGGGGAAAAGATCAACGGTCTTACCATCATCAGCGCAGAGCCTCGAGAATTGACGGTCATCAATATTGTTGGGACGATCGACTTGGATAAGCTTAGCCGGCTGGAGGGTCAGTTTGGGATTCCGAAAATGGGTCTGGAACCCGGCGAACCACCAAGAAAAGATAAGGCGACAAAACCCAAGGAGTGATTTGGAATGCACAGACGCTTTCAGATTGCCCTTCTCTTCCTTGTTATCTCCTCAGTGCCCATAACGACACCGGCGGGTAGCTGGGAATTCAAACAATTGGTCCAATCCTTAGAGACACAACACCACGGCAAACGAACACGGGTCCCCATGTGGCGGTTGCTCAGGCCGATGCTAAAAGTCGGGGCTCCAGCAGGGGTCAAAACCGTAGATGTGGCCATCTTTGAAGATCAGGGCTACTTCAACTCGGGCGCTGCCGCCCGATTCGAAGTGGATTTGGAGAGAATCTTCGGACCCGGTTGGCAGCCGATGGTTCGTTCACTGTCACGGCGCGATGGAGAACGGACCTGGATATATGCCAGACCGCAGGGGAAGGATCTTCACCTCATGATCCTGACCCAAGAGCCGGATAATGCCGTGGTGATAGAGGCTCGCCTCCGTCCGCAAAGCCTGGGGAAATGGCTGGAAAACCCCGCCGACTTAGGCCTATCGACGGACTCCAAGAATACGGATGATCCCGACAAATAACATGACAAATCCCAAAGCCAGGACCGCAATTCTCGCCTTCGGAGCACTGTTGACAGTTGCTAAGCTCCATGCTCAATCGCCGGAGGCAGTGGAGTCCATCATGGTCAAGGTGGCGCGGAACCAGGATCGGGCGCTGGAAATGCGCTCAGCTTTCGTGTACCACCAAGAGCTGCTGATCCGCTTCAAGCGATCGGACGGCATAACTTGCCGGGAGGAAACCCGGGAGTTTACCGTGACGCCTACGCCCAAGGGGAGCGAGAAGAACCTCACCCGATTTCAAGGGGGGTACTTGAAAGACAAAACTTATATTGCGTATACGCAACCTCGTTATCATTACAAAGAACTCGATCTCGATGGTGAACTGATCACAGATTTCGCGAAAGACTTCACAGACGATCAGGCTGCACGGGATGGGCTTGCTTCAGACCTGTTTCCGCTGACCCGAACGGAACAAGAGAAGTATCGTTTCACTCTAAAGGGAACAGGCACTTACCATGACCGCTCGGTGTACAAGATCAGCTTCAGACCACGCCCCAAGACTGGCTCCGATCTGGAGCGGCCGGGTGACCAGGGGGGCGAAGGGTGCTGGGACGGAGAGCTTTTAGTGGATGCCACCGAATATCAACCAGCGTTGGTCTCTACTCATCTGGCACGGGGGATACCTTTTTGGGTGAAAGCTCTTCTTGGTACCGACGTTGCCCATCTGGGGTTTAAAGTAGCGTATGCCAGATTTGGCCCCAACTTGTGGTTCCCGGTGGAATATGGAGGGGAGTTCAAAGTGAAAGCGGTTTTCTTTTACAAACGGAGCATGGCCCTTGCTTTGCACAACAACGGTTTCAAGCGTGCTGAGGTGACCACCGCTTTATCTTATGAGGAGCCCTTCAATTCAGATGATGATTCGGCTAACCCGCCCCCACATGAAACTCCCGCCCAGGGCTCGACTTCTCATACCAGCCCGGTACAGTAAGTGCTTCTGCCTTGGTGAAGAGAAATTTGGGATAAGTCATCTACCGTCCCCAATCAGCAGTCGCTCCAAATGTTCAAGAACCTCCGCGAAACGGGCCAGTACCGAATGAAATTCGACTTGGGGACATCCACTGCCCTGAAAAAGCGGTTGTCATGCCAGTTGACTTTCTGCGACCGCTATCTGAGCAATCCATTGTCGACCTTCAACAAGAAGAATTAGGTCTTACTCACTACTGGGTTGCATTTCAGCTTTGCACGGAAGTAGACTGGGATGGCTTTGAGGTAACCAGTTTCTTGAGGCTCGTTTCCGTTTAGCGCATAGAGGCCTCCCAGCAGAACGCGGAATTCAGCGTTTATTTGATAACACGCATTTATCTTTTTGGGACGGAGTCTCAGACCAATGAGAAGAAAGCATTTGGATGCAAGCAATCAGATGGGTTTTTCTGCTAACCCTGGTTTGGGAGCTTTCTAGTTGTTCCAGGGCCTCCAATGATGATTTGATCAGCCAGGCTTCTCTCGACTCCCCGCTCACTATTGAACAAAGCGTGGTTGTGCCCAAAGGTGCGAATGTGTATGTCAAGCTGGTTAATGCCAAATCTGCAGGAAAGATCAGCGGGCAGAGTGAACTTGAGCTGGAGTTGGACCACTTGGAATTCCAGGGCAACTCGATTCCGCTCCGAAGCAGTGCCAACCAGGAAGTTGGAGAATCGAGAGGAAAACAGACTGCCACCCGAACGGCCATAGGCACTGGAATTGGTGCGGCCATTGGAGCCATTGCCGGCGGCGGCAAAGGAGCTGCTATCGAGGCAGCCATCGGTGCTGGCGGTGGAATGGCGACACAAATCTTTACCCATGGGAAAGAGGTTCAGGTCCCCGCAGAGACCAAGCTGGACTTCAAGTTGGCTGAGCCATTCGAAATGATCGTTCAGCCCGGCAAAGCCACCAGGCCCGCAAACCGGACACCCGTGCAGCCCTCGGCAACACCCCAGCCCAAAGAGGAGTTCTAGGTTCCCAATCTAGTTTTCTGAGGAGGGCCCATGCACCTTATCTGGACGATTTTGATTGGCTTTCTGGCAGGAGCGGTCGCAAAACTGTTGATGCCCGGGAAAGATCCGGGGGGTTTTATCATCACGACCTTACTCGGCATTGGGGGGGCCCTGGTTGCGACTTACCTGGGGAGGTTCATCGGCTGGTACAAAGAGGGACAATCAGGGGGGTTCATTGCTGCCGTAGCTGGAGCGGTTTTGATCCTCCTGCTGTATCGGATCCTTCGGAAATAGACTGCCAGCTAACGACTTCACTTGAAATTGTATTCGACAGGGGTTATGATAAAACCCTTCTTTTGTCAGAGTGCATGATTTTCTGGCTATACACTCGCAAACAGGCATTTTGGGGTCAGTTTTTTGGAGTCGAATATTGAGGACGTCTCGATGCACAGTCAGAAGATATTTTTGTTATTGGGTCACGAAAACTATTTCCGTATGGTTTTGAAGTTCAAGTTACAGCGGTTTCAATAACCTTTTTAGAGGGAGGACCTCAATGCGAAAGAACGGGTGGGTTGCTTGTGTGGTGCTCAGTCTCCTCTTTCTTGGCACTTCGATGCTTAGAGGACAGGAGAAATGGGAAGTTGGTGTCTATGGGGGTGGTTCCTTTTTTAACAATCCCAATATTAAGAGTTCATATCCGACCTCGAACTCGCAGCTATCGTATACCTTTGTCAGGGGTGGTGTGCTGGGATTGAGGGTGAGGGAGAATCTGACCGACCATTTTGGCTTAGAACAGTCGTTCACTTTCCTGGGGAATAACCTTGCCCAATTCGGAAACGGTGTGGCGGCCGTACGACATCAGCAATTTCATTTCAACGGAGTCGCCTGGGGCTATTCTCCTGAGGACCGAATCCGTCCTTACTTCAGTGGTGGTGCGGGCTGGAATGGGTTCCGTCCGACTGATGCAGCCAAGTCGGCCAATTCCGAAACTTTTGGGCAATATTTAGGCTCTAGCAATCCTTTTGGATTCAACTTTGGGGGCGGCTTGAAAGTCAAACTGACTCAAAACCTTGGACTGGACTTCAGTCTCCGCGACTTCCTTCAGAAGACGCCGTCCCTGGGTTTCCCGGGGGCCTCAGATGCGAAATGGCTCCATAACCTGCAACCTCAAGGCGCGCTAATGATCATGTGGGGCGGCGCGCCTCCCATAGTTCACACTTTCACGGTAGGGTCGGGGATCGAGGCAAGCAAGACGGCGTTGTGTCCCGGAGAGACGGCGACGCTGCGGGTCAGCGCGTCGGACTCGATCGCCAATGCGAAGGTGACTTACAAGTGGACGGTCAAGGGGCAGGAGGTGGGCACCGGACCGGAGTACACCTTTACGGCGCCAGGGCAAGCGGGGACGTACGATGTAGCGGTGCACGTTTTTTACGACACGGCCGGGATGATCAAGCGTGAGTTGAAGGCAGTGAAGAAGAATCCTGGGACGCCAGCGGATCGGACGACGACGATTACAGTGAAGGAGACACCGCCGCCGCAGGTGACGGCCTCGGTAGATCGAGGTACTGTGCAGCGAGGCGAGCGCGTCCGGCTGATCGGGAATGCGACGGCTGGGGAGTGCTGTGGAGGGCTGAATTATCACTGGACGGTGAACCAGGGGCAGATATTGAGTGGGGCTGACCAGGCGACGGCAGAGCTGGACACGTCAGGGCTGACCTTCAGTGACACGGTGCAGGGGCCACAGCAGCAGAAAATTGTGGCTACCCTGGAAGTGACAACAGAGAAGTGCGGGAAAGGGACGGCGCGGACTGGGGAGGTCACGGTCGGTTATACCGCGCCACCCCCACCGCCGGCCCCGAAGGCGATGCAGTTAGCGGATGTTAATTTCGCGCAGAACAGTGCGCGGGTGAACAACTGTGGCAAGCGGCTGCTGGCCAACGAGCTGTACCCGCAGATGACGGATGCGCGGTACCGGGACTATGACATTGTGTTGATAGGGCACCAGGATGAGAAGGAGAAGGCGAAGGTCCCGGGCAAGAAGGATACGACTCTGGATCGGGAGCGAGTGCTGAACACCGTGGCCTACCTGACGGGCAAGGGGGCAAACTGCAAGGATTTGGAAGTGGGCCGGATCAAAGTGGCTTGGATTGGCAAGGAGCAGGCCAACGAATTCAAGTCGACGCTCTGCGATACGAGCACGCGAGAACGTGGGAAGGACAAGATCAAGAAGGGAGACGAGATGGCGAAGAACCGGCGGGTGGAGGTCTGGCTCGTGCCGAAGGGAGCCGAACTGCCCGCGGGAGGTGGCAACCTGCAGGTGGTGCCCAGCGACATCGGCAAGCGCGGCTGCCCCAAATAAGCTTCTCAAAGTCTGAACGGCTTCAAGGTGCGGGTCCGAAAGGGCCTGCACCTTTTTCATTTCAATTTAAGGGAATTATTCCTGCCGCACCACTGATATGAGGGGTGAGCGCGGCCTCCTACACCCTGCATACGCATCCACTAACGCGCCACGCAGCGCAATGCCGACAGGTCCTGTGCCGCACAGCCTATTACAAGACCTCGTATTGCGAAAACTTAGCACGTCCGGCTCAATCCGGTATAACGCTGGCCAAGGCCTCGAGTTCGTGCTGGCCGGGTCCCAATGGTAACTTGACCTTGCCCCGAGCAACGACGGAACGGCAAATGGCCATCATGATTTCGAAGCCCTTGTAGGCATTCTCGCCATTGCAGGGATGAACCTTGGTCGGATCGTCAAGCCAGTCGACAATTTGCTGGATATAGGGCGGCATGTCATGGGCATAATCCATGTTCCCCGACCCCGAGATCACTCCGCCGGAATCCCGGGTAACAGCGCGCCATCCGCCACCAGTTAGCACTTCGGCGAAGCCTTCCGTGCCCTGAGCGCCGATGCGACATTTGCGCCACCAGGCTTCGACTTCAGGAATGTCTGGTGCCCCATCACCACTTTCCACAATCCCACGGACCCCGTTGGTAAATTGGATCAGGCCGGCAATATAATCAGGGGAAGGATGGTTATCGCTAAACTTTCCTTTTCCGGAAGCCTGGCCGACCACCCACTCCGCCTCGGTGTCGTCATTGAACCAGCGGGTGTAGTCAATCAGATGGGTCAGCATATGCAGCATCCAGCCTGTAGCAGTTCCATACACGGTGTGGACCCGGCCTATCCCACCGCTGGCGATGATCTCCCTGACCTTCTTGTAGTGTTCTCCGTAGCGATGCTGATGACTCACCACAGTCTTCACACCAGCCTGGCGCAGCAGACTCATCATCTCGAGGGCCTCGTTGGTTGAAGTGGCAATGGGCTTCTCGTAGGCTATTAAGCGAACGCCAGCTTTCACCCCCAGCCGGATCATTTCCAGCCGGATATTGGGCAATGTGCAGAAACAAAAGACATCCGGTCGAGTGTTGTTGAGCAGCGGTCCAGCTTCAAGACTGGTAGCAGGACCACCGCACTGTCTGGCCGCCGCCTCCAACCGCTCAGGGTTGATATCGCAAAGCCCTACCAGATCAAATCGCCCGTTCTTCAAAAACGCATCTGCATGATGCATTCCACGCTTGCCGCAGCCGGCGACCACAACCGTATATTTCTTGTTAGCTGCCATAGGTTAAGACTCCCCTCAAAAATAAATTGTCTGCAAGGCTGCCAGAAAGCACACAACCTCGATGAAGATGCGAAGCCTGTTCACTACAACACACTGCCAGCTCGTCCCTCGTGGGACCCGCTTTTCGCGGCGCCCAGCGAAGGACACAAACCCGCTGTCCTCACTAGCCGTTTCCGACTCCTCCCGGTAAAGGAGACTACTTCTTCAATTGGTCCCAGGCACGAATCGCCTCAATAGTCAGTTGAGCTTCCTCAGGTGTCAGTTCCGGGTACATAGGCAGCGACAGGACGTGGGCAGCCGATTTTTCAGTATGCGCCAACGATCCGGAAATGCGAGCGCTTTGGCCCCAGGGATATCCCTCTTGCTCATGAATTGCGATCGGATAATGGGTCAGAGCTGTGATTCCCCTTTCCTGCAAATAGGCTTGCAAGGCGTCACGGTGCGGCGTTTCGACGACATACAAGTGGTAGATGTGACGATAACCAGGCAGCGCGGTGGGCAGTTTGAGGGCAGTTCCTTTCAACCCTTCGTCATAAAGCCTGGCAATGGCTCGGCGCTGGTCGTTCCATTTATCCAGGTGTTTGAGCTTGACGCTCAGGACCGCAGCATGGATCTCATCGAGGCGACTGTTGTAACCAATGCTGTGGTGAGAACGCTTAAGTGACCCGTGATTTCGCAGCTTGCGAACCTTCGTGGTCAATTCCAGATCGTTGGTGACCAGAGCTCCTCCGTCGCCAAAGCAACCCAGATTCTTCTGGATGATAAAGCTGGTCGCCACAGCATCTCCCAATTCCCCGATTGCGAAGTCATCACCGCGAGCGCCAAGGGCCTGGGCGTTGTCCTCAAGCACCAAAAGCTTGTGGGCTTTCGCAATCTTAGCCACCTCCCGCATCCTGGCGCACTGGCCGTAGAGGTGCACCGGGAAAATGGCCTTCGTGCGCGCCGAAATGGCCGCTTCAATCAGGCTGGGGTCGATGTTGCAAGTGGCAGGATCAATGTCCACAAAGACCGGCGTGGCTCCAGCCAGCCAAATCGCTTCGGCTGTGGCAAAGAATGTATTAGAAGTGGTGATGACCTCGTCTCCAGGTCCAATCCCCCAGGCGATTAGAGCCAGCCAAAGCGCATCAGTTCCAGAGTTGACTCCCACCGCATCTTTCGAGTGGCAATAGGCCGCGAGTTCCTTCTCGAATTGTCCGACCTTCGGCCCCATTACGTAACTGCCGCTCTCCAGAACATCGTGAATAGCCTGGTCGATTTCCGCTTTCAGATTGTGATACTGCCTGACATGTCCATAAAAACCGATCTTTACAGCTGACATTGTATTGCCTCCGATTTAGTTAGAATTGCAGAACTGCCTTCTTCACACGACAAAAGCTCGCACAATGAGCCTCTCGGTAGGGCCCCGGAACAAGATTAGTGCCGAGAGCTGTTTGCATCCGGAGAAGCATACTAACGGGTCCGAGTCACAATGTGAAGCGAACGTGGTTTGTCCGGATCCAGTCCCTTGATTTCCGCCAGCAAGGCTGCAAAAAGCTGGGCCGGAACAATGTAAGGGATAGGCGTGTAAATTTCCGGGGCCGAGTCATGCATCCGCAATGTCCGGGTCACCGCCGGAAGGCGCGACGTTTCGTCAGAGAAAACCACGGTCTCGGCACTCAAGCGGTGTAATCGAACCGCCAGCTTTCTCAGGTCGTTAAAGGCTTTTCCGGGCGGCATGAAAAGGAACACCGGAAATCCTCGTTCGATCATCGCAATGGGGCCATGCAAAAAATCGGCCGAGGAGAAGGGCTCAGCCGCCACGCGACAGGTTTCCATCAGCTTTAGGGCCATCTCGCGCGCATTGGCATAATTGATGCCGCGGGCGATCACAACACACTGACGCATGTATCGGTAGCGCTCCACCAGGTGGCGCAATTCATTCTCCAGTTTCAATGCTTCATCAACCCGATCGGGGATTTCGCTGATGCCCCTCAGCGTGACCTGGGAACCCAGGGCCGAAGCCAGCAGGTACATCAAAAGAAGCTGCCCAGTGTAGGTCTTGGTGGCAGCCACCGTGCGCTGCTTTCCAGCTCGTTCCAGGAACACCTCATCTACCAATTGGGCCATGGGCGAACGGGCTTCGTTGGTAATGCCCACTGTAAATGCCCCCTGGCGCCGAGCTAGCTTCAAAACCAAGTTGATGTCGGTCCCTTCGCCCGACTGTGAGATCCCCACCACCAGAGTTTGCTGCAGGTTAAGTCGTGCGTGGTACACGGTGTGGACTGAGGCGGCACACAATGAGACCGGGATCCCCGTGGTAATCTCCAGCAAGTATCGCCCGAACAGCGCCGCATGGTCAGAAGTTCCCCTTGCCACCAGGACCACCAGGCGGAAATTCTGTTTCCTGGCAAACTTCTTGAACTCTTGCGCATGGTCGCGTTCAGATTCCAGCGTTCGACGCAACGCATCGGGCTGCTCCCAAATTTCATGCATCATCCGAGACATGGTCCACCCCAAACAAGGACTGACATTTTATTAAAAGCGTGCACAATATCAAAACATTTCCTGATCGATGACCTCTGGTTCTCGGACAGCCATGTTAATGCAGTCACTGCAATGGAGAATTAAAGCGCGATTTGGGGGGAGCCGGTCATTTGCGATCGTGCGCAATCTGACGTGGAAAGTGACTTATGCCGCCACGATTCTCCTGCGTCGGACGCTGGGACACAGACAGCGGATCGTGATTGTTGTCGGCTCCATGGGGAAAACCACGCCTGTCCGTGCCTTGATGAAATCATTTGGTGAAGATCCCAATACGGTGCGAAATAACCACCATTTCGGCGTAGCGTGGGCCTTTGTCCGAAATGTCCGGAGGTTGCGAGTCATTCCGATTGAAGTAGGAATTGACGGGCCTAGGCAAATGTGGCCTTACGCCCGTATGTTGCGACCTGATTTTGTCGTGGTGACGTCGGTTGGGGTGGAGCACATTCGCGCTTTCAAAACCCTGGAAAACACAAGGCAGGAGAAGCCTGAGAGAAAGCATTGAATAGGAATTGCCGGTCAACTGACGGCGCACATGGCCTGGGAGGGAGTGCGTTTCAGAAGGGCCCCAATGACAGCCCAGACTAGATCGTCACTGTTGACTGGCTTCGGCAGCATTTCGTATGCACCTCTCTGGATTAACTCCATCCATGAATGCATGTCCTCGGAAACGAGGATGAGTTCGGAATGGGGCCAGGTGAACTTAATCGCATCCATGAGGCCATACAACGATCCGAGACTGTCAGCGTCAATAATGACCAACTGGAAGGAGTGCTTTTGATTCAAGACCCAGCGGAGTTCTCCATCGTTGGTCGCGATGTCAACATGTCTTAGAAGAGACTGGATCGCCTCGACAATGCTTTCAGTGCAAAGAGTGTCTTTGCTAATGACAAGAACTTTGCTGTGTTGATTGGCCAACAAATGGATTTGGTAGGCCCGTTCGGACTGAGCAAACAGCACGACAGACTCCCTTTAAAGGTGATTGAGGTTTGGGTTTGGAAAATTTGCCGTCATCTTCCCAAGTGAAATCGTCGTAAGATGCGATGGTTTTACTCATCTCGGTTCTCCTTTGATCCATGGTGGCAAGCCCTCCATGCCTCGGCTTGTATAGATGTGGACGCCGGAACCGGCAAAAGGGTTACACCTCCCATGTAAAATCGATGCAAAAATGACTTTACATCGAACTAATAGGTAACTTGAGCCGATTGGGTGTCCTACCTAGCAGCAGAGTGGGGAGGCGAGCTCCGAATCGATAGCGACACCCTATTTGCATCCAGTTAATCAAATTACCGACTTGTTCTTGAACCCTGCAAAGTATGGACCTTATTGATTCTGGCACGCCTGGCTGGACTCGAACCAGCGACTCCCTGCTTAGAAGATACTTTGAATTTCGCTATATGGTTGATTTTTCTAGACAGGATGCGCGTTTCAGAGGTCCCTTTCTCGCACTTT
>JBGOTQ010000002.1:0-68116 GCA_041476565.1 Terriglobia bacterium
CCTCTTGCCGGAAGAGTTTTCCCGATGGCACCCACTTTCCCAGGCCCAATACCTTGAGGCTGTTTACCTCCTTCCCGGCTACATTCTTTCTTCTCAGGGTGACCGCATGGGGATGGCCAATGCAGTCGAAGGCCGATTTCCCTTCCTCGACCACCGAGTCGTTGAATTCTCGGCCAAGCTTCCTCCCCGGCTCAGGATGAGGGTGCTGCGGGAAAAACACATTCTGCGTGAAGGGGCGCGGCACCTCCTGCCCCAGGAGACCTTGGAACGAGACAAACAACCTTACCGGGCCCCCGACCATGCTGCGTTCTTTCCGGACGGCAAGTTGCACGGCTCCTTGTCCGGCGTTCTAACTCCACCCAATTTGGCGGAATGTGGCCTTTTCTCAGCTCGATCCGTTCAAGCCCTGGTGGAAAAGGCTAAGCGCCAGGAAAGCCTGGGAACACGTGACGGCATGGCATTGACCGGCATACTCTCGACACAGTTGTTGTTTGAGCAGTATGTCAAGAAAAGACCAGAGGAATCCCGTGGACAATTCCCTGAGAGATAGATTGCGCAGTTTTATCGTGGAGAATTTCCTTTATGGTGATACCTCCGTGATCTTCAGTGACCAGGACTCCTTCCTGCGGAAGCGTATCATTGATTCCGTCGGCATCCTGGAACTGGTTTCCTATCTTCAGGACAGTCTTGGTATCACTGTTGAAGACCAGGAAATCGCTCCTTCCAATCTTGATTCGATCCAAAGCCTGATGGATTTCATCCAGCGAAAGTCGGAAATGCCGGCAATGCCGGCAGTAGAGCCCCAATGAGGGCTTTTGTGAAAATGCAGGCTTCAAGGTGGGCGCCGCGCTCCGTCGCGGCGATCACTCTGGTTTAAACTGGTCGCCGCTCGGGGGACAGCGGTCCCATGATCGGCTCCCACACTCTCCCCAAGACCGCCATTTTCATCGGCGGTGGTGAACTTGAAATAGGTCATGGGGCACTCTCTTGAAAATCTCTGACTTCGTAGGGAACGGACGCCGTTCCGTTCCCTGGACCAAACAGGACCCATAATTCGGAATGGGGAACGCTACGGCGAGCGTTCCCTACCATGTTCATCCGCGGTGGCGCGTTGAGAAATACCCTTTCGCACGATCTGGCAACTTGCTTAGTCCCATTCTCACGGATCGGAGATCTCCCCCCAAGGCCCTGAGCTTCCTGATGACCAAGTTCCCTCTAACAGAAGCGGTTCCTCTCCTGCAGGATTACCTGATTCAGTCTGCCCTGCGCATGCCAGAGAAAGTAGCGCTGGTATGCGAGGAACGCCGGGTGACCTACGCGGAGCTTGAGACCCGCTCCAACGCATTGTCACACGGATTGGTTCGCTGTGGCGTCCGGCGGGGTGACCGCGTCATCATCTTTATGGACAACAGTGTGGAGGCGGCCCTTGCCTTCTGGGCAGTCCTAAAGGCTAACGCTGTGGTGTCTGTGGTCAGTCCGCTCACTAAGATTGATAAACTGGCTTACCTTTTGAACGACTGCCAGGCTGTCGCCCTGGTCACCCATGCCGACTTCCTCTCCATAGCCTGCGAGGCGGCTTCCAGGGCTCCGGGACTTAGAAACACAATTGTTGCCGGCAGTCCGAGTGAGGAAATGCTCAAAAATATGCCGGGAGTCTGGAGCTTTGAAGATCTACTTTCCGGCCTGCCCTCTAATCAGACGCCGCCGCGATGCTGCATTGACATTGATCTGGCAGCTATTATCTACACGTCGGGGAGCACGGGCGAACCCAAGGGGGTGATGCTCTCCCACCGCAACATGCTAACGGCGGCTACTTCCATTGCGGCCTACCTGGAAATCAGCTCGGACGATGTGATTCTTTGTGTCCTGCCACTCTCTTTTGACTACGGTCTCTATCAGATGATCATGGCATTCCGGCAGGGCGCCAGGCTGGTTCTGGAACAATCCTTCGCCTTCCCGGCAAAGGTATTGCAAACGGTTGTTGAGGAGAAGGTGACTGGCTTCCCTGGAGTTCCGACCATCTTTGCGATTTTGGCAGAAATGAAGAATTTGAACGTCTACGATTTCTGCAGCATTCGTTTTGTTAGCAACACGGCTGCGGCACTCCCACTCAGACAAATTGAGGCCTTAAAGCGGATTTTCCCCCAGGCGAAGATCTTCTCCATGTACGGATTGACGGAATGTAAGCGCTGCAGCTACCTGCCTCCGGAAGATCTGGATTGCAAGCCCGACAGTGTCGGTATTGCCATCCCCAACACGGAGCTTTGGGTCGAAGACGAGAACGGCAATCACTTGGGACCAGGGCAAGTCGGGCAATTGGTGGTTCGCGGGGCTACTGTTATGAAAGGGTATTGGGGGAAACCAGAAGCCACTGCCAAGAAGCTTCGCCCCGGGTTGTTCTCCGGCGAGATGGTCCTCCATACCGGAGACTACTGTAAGATGGATGAAGAAGGTTACCTCTATTTCGTTGGGCGCATGGACGACATCATTAAGTCGCGCGGCGAAAAAGTATCCCCCAGAGAGGTGGAAAACGTCTTGATGAACATTCAAGGGGTGAAAGAGGCAGCCGTCATCGGGGTACCGGACGAGGTCCTGGGACAGTCCATCAAGGCTTTTGTAGTACTGGAATCCGGAATGGGCTTGACCGTCAAAGAACTCCAGCGGGAGTGTCTTCGCCGGCTGGAGAATTTCATGGTGCCCCACGAAATTGAACTGGTACCGGATCTGCCCAAGACCTCGTCCGGAAAGATCAAGAAGACCGGGTTGTCATAAGGCGGGTTAACCCTGTCTGTAAGTCCGACGCACGGGTGCAATCAAATAAACGGAACCCAATCGGTTAGAGAATAATAGGCGCATGCCGAGTGACAGCCACACCCGAATATTGAATCTGTTGATGTCGGCAGCAGTTCCGAATGCGGAACGCGAAAGTGATCTGATCCTCCAATCTGCTCGTGACGATCTTCATGCCATGGAAATGGCAACTGACCGACTCAAGGGGATTCCGTTGGCGTATCTTCTAGAGAGGCAGAACTTCCTGGGAATTGAATTTCTGGTGGATCGTGGTGTGTTGATCCCCCGGCCCGAGACGGAATTGCTTGCGAGGACTGCCATTCAATATCTGCAAACCCAACATAGCCTTCCCTCAGTGGAGGGAAAGAAGGAAGGAATTTCGCCGGGGCAGGGGAACCGGCCTGCAGGATTGTTTCTATCCGGATCGCCCGAGGGTCCGGCGGCTTCTCTCAGGATTTCCCGGGACAAGACAATGAAATCAAACTCCGCCAACCCGGAGTCCAGGGGAGACGAAGCGGTTCGCTCCGACCGGCAACTGCGTCTCGTTGATATGTGCAGCGGGGCTGGCAATCTTGCTTGTGCACTAGCCTTGAATCTGCCCGGAGCCCATGTGTGGGCAGCTGATATTGCCCAGAACTCTGTCTCATTGGCGCGCCGCAACGTGGCGCGCCTCGGCCTGGATGGACAAGTCGAGGTTTTCCAAGGGGACTATTTCACGGCTTTTGATGGTGTTGGCCTGGAGAGCACCATCGATGCAATAGTCTGCAACCCTCCCTATATTCCGACGATCAAGTTGGACGAAGAAAGGCTTGAACTCTACCGGCACGAACCTCGCGAGGCCTTTGATGGCGGGCCTTATGGGCTTTCTGCTCATCTCCAGGTCCTGCGGCAAGCTGCAGCTTTCCTGCGGCCCGGCGGAGCTTTGTTTTGCGAGTTCGGTATAAAGCAAGGGCCCCAAATTCGGGGACTGTTCAAGCTGACCCGAAGTTATGAGCGATTTGAATTGATTAATGACGAACAGGGGGAACCCCGCGTGTTTCTCGCGGTCAACAGATGATTATGGCCAGCAAGGAATTCTTCGAAAATGCCCTCAAGATCGACGCCCCGGAAGTATGTGCGAAAATCAAGCGGGTCCTTCGCGATCAGGTAGGTCGGCAATTCAAGAAGAAGGGTATCGTGGTGGCTGTATCCGGCGGGATCGACAGCAGTGTCACGGTGGCACTCAGTGCCATGGCACTGGGGCGCGAACGGGTCCTTGCCTTGCTGATGCCGGAGCACGAGTCGTCGGACGAGAGCCTGAGTCTGGGATCGTTACTTGCCGGGCACCTAGGAATTGAGACCGTGGTGGAAGACATTGGCCCGCTGCTTGAGGCGGCTGGATGCTATCGCCGCCGCGATGCCGCCATTCGAACCCAGGTTCCGGAGTTCGGCCCCGGCTATCGATGCAAGATAGTTCTGACAAACGTTCTCGAGCGGGACGGATTCAATTTCTTCCACCTGGTGGTGGAATCCGACAAGGGGATTCAGACCAAGATCCGGTTGAACGCTCAGACTTACCTGGAAATCGTGGCGGCCACCAACATGAAACAGCGCAGCCGGAAATTCTTTGAATATTACCATGCCGACCGCCTGAACTACGCCGTGGCCGGCACGCCCAACCGGCTTGAATATGACCTCGGGTTCTTCGTAAAGAATGGCGATGGGGCTGCTGATCTCAAACCCATTGCCCACTTATATAAATGCCAGGTTTACCAACTGGCCGCCCATTTGAATATCCCTGCCGAAATCCAGCAGCGCCCCCCCACCACCGACACTTACTCCCTGCCCCAATCCCAGGAGGAGTTTTACTTTTCTCTCCCCTACGAGCAAATGGATATGTGCCTGTATGCTCGGGACCATGGATTGGCGCCGGCCGAAGTAGCCCCTGCCATTGGACTCACCCCCAAGCAGGTGGAACGGGTCTACCAGGACATCGATCGAAAACGGTCTGTGGCCCATTATCTCCACGCTGCACCGCTCCTGATCGAAGAGATTTCACCCAAGTAGACAACTCCATCCCTTCCGTTTTTCTTTCCAAGATTCACCTGACCTGGTGACGGCACGCCAATGCAGCGTGTCAAACTCAAATCACGGCGTGGCGGACCAAGCCGGGACCCCAAAAAGGTTGGTTGTCAAACCGGGTTCATCGCTTCTTGTGGTTGTAGCTGGCGAGTTTCTTATTGAGGGTGTTGCGGTGAATGCCCATCACCTTGGCGGCTTTGGTTTGGTTTCCATTGCATTTTTCCAGGGCATTCAATATGAATTTCTTTTCGAATTCACTGACAGCTTCTTCAAAAAGCAAACCCTTGTCGATCATTTGGTTAATAAGTGCTTCCAGTTGGTCTTTCACGACGAGCTCCAGAGATCATGAGAACGGGAAAGTAATATTGAGCCTATTGTGATTGCCAGATTTTTTGGATCTGGTGATACCCATCCAGGAACTTGCTTTTCAATTCCCTGGGAACAACGAAAGAAATCACACGTGCCCCGACCAGCAGGTATGGGGCAAACCTGGATTTCTCCACACTCCCCAGTTTTACCGGGAAAGCCGTTAGCATCATAAACAGAATCGAACCGATCAGCCATCCCCTGAGGAGTCCAAAGGCAGCACCGAGGAAGCGGTCATACCACTGGAGGCTGGCCATTTGCAGGAACTTTCCGACCGCGAAGGAAATGACTGCTCCCGCCAAAATACAGCCTACAAAAATGGTAATGAAGCCCAGCAGATTCGCGATGTCCGTAGTCTTCACGAAATCCGCATAAATGTGGGCAGCCGACGGGAAGAACCAACACGCCAGTACTAACCCGATCAGGACTGAAGCCAGGGCAATCACTTCCCGCGAAAATCCCTTGCTGATCCCGCCAGCAACAGAAACCACCAAGATTACCACAAACAGCCAGTCAAGAAGAGTCATTGACGCAATGAGGGACTTTTTTATCTGGTCTAAACGGCCTGAACCGTAATGCTGAATTGACGGAGGAGAATGTCGTCGTCCGAATTCAACACGGGGAAACCCTCTTCCCGCCCCCGAATGAGTAAATTGTAGCGTGGACCGGAACTACAGGTCCACGGCTTCTAAAAGCCGGCCTGAGAGAGACGCTGCGACGGAGCGACAGCGGTCGCGCAGCGCGGCGCCTCCCTTTTCAGGTCACCTGCCACGAGAGAAAGCCTCCCGCCTGGCCAGCAGTTCGTCGAGCATTTCCCGCCCGCGATTTCTTACCGACCCAAACTGGACGCGTGGCTTCACCTTCCCATGAAAATCGGAGCCAGCCGTAACCACTAGCCGGTAACGGCCAGCCCATTCAGAGAACTTCTTTGTTTCCGCTGAGTCGTGATACGAAGAATATACTTCCAGCCCGTCCAGACCCCCTCTGACAAAGATCCCCAGCGTGACCTCATCCGCCTGAAAAGCAGGCGCTCCCGGATGGGCCAGCACAGGGATGCCACCCGCCCTTTTAATTAATCCGAACGCCTCCAACGTGCCGATCTCTTCAGCCTCAGCGTAAGCTGGCCGGCCTTCTTCAAAGTAGTCGCGGTAAAAACGAATGGCTCGTCCTTCGGATTTATCGCCGGTCAGGTATGGCTCGAGCCTGGGATCTTTCTGGTTCGAGGCTTTTGACAATACAGCCTCTGCGATGGACGGCCCCACAGGGACCGAGTTACCGTTCCGTTCCGCAACCTCTTCATAGCTCACATCGAAGCCCAGTTCCCTCAGTCTCTCAACCCGGCCCATGGCCTGCCTGATCCTGGCTAGCAACTGGGTCTCCAGGACCTCGTGCAGCTGCGGATTCCGCGGATCTACGAACGGCGCCAGCACGTGATAGGACCGCGACTGATACCGGGTGCTGAACTCCACCGAGGGAATCAGTTCAATCCCGAACTCACGAGACAGAGCCTCACCCTCTTCCAGGGCGCCAACTGTATCATGATCGGAGATCGAGAAAGCCGACAGTCCGGTATGCCTGGCCAGCTCAAATAACTGGCGCGGCACACAATCGGCGTCGCTCGAGTAAGAGGAATGGACATGAAGGTCGACGAAAGACTCCATCGGTGTTTTAAAGATTCCTTCCCGTCAGAAGTTGAAAGGCTTCCTGATATTTCTTGCTGGTTGCTTCCACCACCCAGTCAGGCAACGATGGGGCCGGCGGCTGCTTGTTCCAGCGAATCTCCTCCAGGTAGTCCCTCACAAACTGTTTGTCAAAGGACTGCTGAGACCGGCCGGGAGCATACTCAGACGCTGGCCAGAAACGGGATGAGTCTGGCGTCAGCACTTCATCGATAAGGAGGACCTGGTCCTCGTAGACGCCAAACTCGAACTTTGTATCGGCAATGAGGATTCCTCTGGTGGCCGCATACTCGACAGTTTTTTGATAGATCTGCAAAGTATAATCCCGCAATTGGCGGGCGATTTCGCCCCCTACTATAGTTGCCGCCTCTTCAAATGAAATGTTTTCATCGTGGCCGCTGGTAGCCTTTGTGGCAGGGGTAAACAGCGGTTGCGGGAGCCGGGAAGACTCCTTCAAGCCTGCCGGCAAGGAAATCCCGCAGACCGTCTGCCGGGTTTGGTATTCTTTCCATCCCGATCCCGCCAGATAGCCCCGCGCCACGCACTCCACCGGAAAAGGCAGTGCACGGTTCACCAACATGGACCGCCCTTCCAGTTGGTCGGCGTACTTCTGCAGTCCATCAGGGAACTCACGGACTTCTGCCGTAACCAGGTGGTTGGGGACGATATCCTTTACCATGTTCAACCAGAACAGCGACATCTGGGTAAGGATTCTTCCCTTGTTAGGAATCCCGCTGCCCAAGATGAAATCAAATGCCGAAATCCGGTCCGTTGCAATAATTAACAGGTGACCATCAACTGCATAAATGTCCCGGACTTTTCCACGGCCCACCAGCTCAAAATCAGACAAATCAGCCTGCAGCAGGACGTTAGAATGAACCATATCCAGTTCCTTGTCAGACAATTTATAACCACTGCGTGACTGGGAATTTCAAAAAAGGACCAGGCCGGTCCGGAAAGGAAAATCACACCAGCCAAACTTCACGGCTCACCCTCCACTCATGGTGAAACGCAATTGTAGTACAAAAAGCGCGAATGTCAATTCCGATTAGAAGAGACTGATATTCGCTCAATTATTCGAGGTCCATGCGGAGCATTGACCCTTCAGATTGGACATTTGTGAAGCGGCAGGAGCCGCAAGGGGCGCCCTGGGTCACCAATTCTCCAGGGTCCATGCGGAGCAATGACCCAATCTTACTCGAATTGTACTGACACCAGCTTGGAGACCCCGGCTTCCTGCATGGTGACACCGTAGAGAGTGTCGGCCACCTCCATTGTCCGCTTGTTGTGGGTGATTACCACAAATTGTGTTCCCGCACTCATTAGCTGGATCATCTGTGAGAAGCGGCTAATATTGACTTCATCGAGAGGGGCATCCACTTCATCCAGTACACAGAATGGACTGGGCTGGTACCTGAAAACGGCCAGCAACAAGGCTACGGCTGTCAGAGCCTTCTCCCCTCCTGAGAGGAGCAGCACATTCTGCAGGCGTTTGCCGGGGGGCTGAGCAATAATCTCGATTCCGCTTTCCAGTTCATCCTGCTCGTCGAGCAGTTTCATCTCCCCGTGCCCTCCGCCAAACAAGCTCTTGAAACTCTCCTGGAAATTGGCATTGATGGCATTGAAAGCTTCCCGGAATTGCTCGCGAGACACCTGGTCAATCTCTTTAATGGCGGCGTTAGTGTCGTCAATGGAGTCCAGCAAATCCTGGCGCTGCGTGGTCAGAAAACGAAAGCGCTGGTCACACTCCTGATACTCTTCGAGGGCCATCATATTCACAGGGCCGATACCTTCGATCCGGCTTTTGAGGTCCAGATGTTCCTGTTCGAGTTGATGAAAGTCTTCCTCAGATAACACGGCACATTCCGGAGAACAGATCTCGGTCAGGACGACACCCGTTTCGTCCAAGCAAGCTTGCTGTAAATGTTCGAAATCTGAGGCCAGTTTTGCATGGCCAATTTCCAATTGGGTTTTCTCATCCTGGGTGGTCTCCAATGCTGTTCGAAGCTGCTGGAGTTCCTGCTCCAGGCCGGCCTGTATTGTCCGGGTTTCTGCCAGCTCATTTTCTCGACCACGAATGTCGGCTTCCAGGGAGGCTTTCTGAACCGACTGCCGAAAGGCTTCTTCCTCGGTGTTGCGTGAAGATTCTGAGATATCCTTGATTTGCTGAAGCCACGAAGCTTTCTGGGCTTCGAGCCGGGAGACCCGGTCCTGGCATTCCTTCAAGCTCGCAGCCAGGCGGTTGAGTTCATTTTCTGCCGACAGTTTGCGTTCTTTGAATGTGGCGAGGTCCGAGCGGAGTTCGCTGAGGGTTTGAGAATCCTGGCTGGCCTGATCCTTCAGTTGTCTCAGGCTGCTCTGTTGCTCGGCGATGAGATTCTCGATCTCATTCTTAGCTGCATCGGTAGCGGTAATCTCCTTTTCATGCTGCGCCTTCTGCTCTCGTATCTGAATTGTCTCTCCTTCAATCCGCTGCAACTCCAGTCTTGCCAGCTCCTCTCTCCGCGTCAAGCGGTCTAATTCACTCTCTAATTGCTTCACTTGAAGTTCGGATCCGACCAATGCTTTATCGAGCTCCTGGGTCTGATCACGAACGTCATTAAACTCGGCTTCTACAGACTGGATGGATTGACGAAGGATTTGGAGCGCCTCCTCCTTAACTGCGATTTCTTTTCGTAAGGAGTCAACTCTTCGGTTCAGCTCCCGGATTTCCCGTTTCAGAGAGAGGTGCCCACCGGAAGTCCTGCCTCCTCCGGAAATGAGCCGGCCGCGGACCATTTCACCCTCGGCGGTTAAAAAGATCAACTGTGGGTAGATTTGGGCAAGTTCCCAGGCCCGCTGGTAATTCGGCACGATGAAAGCTTGCCGCAAATGAGGCAGAGCTTCGTGGGCTGCCGTGCGAATAGGCTCGGGAAACTTGACGATCGTGGTGAGAGGGATGGCGGAGGCCTCCTGTTGCGCCAATTCAGAGACTTGGGCTTCCCAGTCTGCCAACACTCCTTTTCCCCCGTTTCCCCAAAGCAGGAATGTACTCTTTCCGGCGCCCTTCTTACGCAGGAGGCTGATGCCGCCTGCGGCTTCCGAAGCGTGTTCGACCAGGAGATATTCCAGCTCCTGTTTTAGGAAATCTTCTACAGTCGCTTCATACGGAGGGTCCACTTCGACCAAGTCGGCCAGGATGCCAGAGGTCCGAAACCCGTCTCCGGCCGCGTCATTCGCCGCCGCCAGTAGGACCCGGACCGCTTCGGTGCTGTAGGCATGATGGGCAGCCAGTTCGTTTAGGGATTCCAGCCTATGCGAACTGGCGCTGAACTTCTCTTTCCTGTCACTCAGACCTTCGACAATGGATGCTTCCTGGCTCTTGAGTTCCGAGAGTTTCTGAGCCAGCACTGTGCCGGTCTCACGAAGGTGTTTCAGACGCCGGGAATGTTGTTCAAACTGCTGGCGAGATGCCTCGAGATCTCCCGCCATCAGTTCCTGGCTGGCGACGGTCTCGGCCTTCTCAGCTTTCAAGCGCGCAATTTGCTGTTGGAACCGCTTTTCCAGTTCGTCGAGTTGGACCAGTTGATTGCGGAGAGCCGCGGCGCGCCCGACCGAATCCAAGAGTTGAGACCGGTACTGGTCGTCCGAGGATTCCAGTTCCTGGATGCGGATCTGCAGGCCTTGTGAAAAAGAATTTTGGGCTTGAAATTCAAACTGAACCCTGTCGAATGTCCCGTTGGCTTCCAGCAAGGCCTTCTGTTTTTGGTCGAATTCCTCCAGATAAACCTGCTCCTGCTGATGCAGTCGTTCGATCTCCAGGCTGTTTTCCTGAGATCGGGACTCCAAATCCCTTAATTGTTCCCTCTGGTACTGGACCCTCTGCTGGGCCCGCTCCAGTTCTACATTTAGCAGGGCCAGCTGTTCACGCAGCTGTTTCAATTGATCGTCCTTCTGCAGCAGCGCAAGGTTGTTCTGACGGTAGGCATTTTCCTCGTCCAGGATCTCCTGATGTTGCCGGCGGTACTGCTCGGTGATATTTCTAAGCACTTGATCGTTCTGCCTGATGAGGGCTTGCAGGTTCATCTCTCGTGCAACAAACAGCCGCCTTGAAATGTCCCGCATCTTCTCCCGGAGTTCGCCATAGCGGCGAGCCCTGGCAGCCTGGCGTTTCAAGGAGTTTAACTGTTTGCTGACTTCTTCCGCGATGTCGTTGACCCGCAGCAGGTTTTGTTTAGCCTGTTCCAGCCTGGATTCTGCCAGTTTGCGCTTGGATTTGAACTTGGTGATCCCGGCTGCCTCTTCAATAATGGCCCGCCGATCTGACGGCTTGGAACTGAGGATCATCCCCACACGCCCCTGTTCGATAATAGCGTAGGAATCCGGGCCCAGGCCCGTGCCCATGAAAATATCTTGGATATCACGGAGGCGGACCTGACGGCCGTTGATCAAATACTCACTCTCGCCTGAGCGGAAGAGGCGTCGGGAGATCACCAATTCCCCCGGGGCGGTCTGAACCTTGAGACGGCGCTTCCGGCCAGTAGCTATGGCTGCACCGGTTTCGACGGTCAAGGCGGGATCAGTCGTTCCGGCTGATTCTGCCTGCGGCTCCACGAGACTACCCGGATCGACCAAAGCAGTCGTAAGCTCCAGTAACTTGTTCTGAGGATTCTCCGATTCAGTGCTACCGGGCGGCATCCGATAGCCGGCTTCCCTCAGCATCTCAGGGTCGACGAAAGTCAATGCGACTTCGGCCAAGCCCAGAGGCAGGCGCATCCGGGTACCGTTGAAGATCACATCCTCCATGCGGGCGCCTCGCAGTGACTTTGGGCTTTGTTCCCCGAGCACCCAGGCGATTGCATCCGATATGTTGCTTTTTCCGCAGCCGTTGGGCCCAACGATGGCGGTAATCCCCTCACCCTTGAAGACCAGGTCGGTCTTGTCGGCAAAGGATTTAAAGCCTTGTATTTGAATCTTTTGGAGTTTTAGCAAGAGTCGAACCCAGATTTCAATTGGCGCAGGTACAGGCGACGGATCGTTTGATCGTCCTCTGAAGATCAACGCAGTCTAGCACGGTTTTTAAATGGGTGCAAAGCGGTTGCGTCAGAGGCACTAGAGGGGGGGGTGGACAAGAAAATTGTGGGCTATAGGGTCGATACTCCGCATCGACCGCAGCCGATGACGAGACATCTGCCCCAACTGCTAACATGGCGGGGAAGAACCCTCGTCGCAAAATGGTCCCACAAATTTGTCACACGCCTCCTTGGGATTGAACCGATCAAGACTAACGCACAGATCGGGTATCGACAGAATTTTTCTTTCCATTTTCTACTCTTGTGCTAAAATAAAAAACAGGATTGTTGGCCGTGTTTGCCTGATGCGGCAGGACTTAGTTTAGGTTGTCTGCCAAGCAACTTAAAGGATTGTTCCTGCGTCTAACGGTTAGCGTCTATGGAAATGTGCCGCCCGTTTTGGAGAGTCAATGAATCCGATTGAAGAACAACGAACCTATGTGGAGTTTCTGGAATCCGCTGTTGAGGAGGCCAGAAGCTCAGGGAGTCTTGAACGGATAGATGGGCTGGAGAAACTGCTGAAAGAGGCGCGTTGGGAATATGCCCGCCTGAAAGTTAGCCTTCAGTCTGGACCAGTGACCAGGAGTCTGGAGAGTCTTGAAGTACCCCCGGCAAAGCCTCCTTTGGTCTCTCCTCCTCCATCGGGACCTGGAAACAAGGGATTGGAGGTCGCGGGGACGCTTCCCCTTGAGCCTCCTGTGATAGTCCAATCTGTTCCCAGGAGCATAGCACTGGAAGGGCCTTCGGGGTCTGCACAATCGTCAGATTTTGAGGTCAAACTGACCTATGAATGGGAGCCTCGCTACAAAATACTCCTTAACAATCTGAAAGCGGCTTTCTCTCACGAAGTCAAAGTCTATCAAGTCAGCGCCCATCCGATAGAAACCAACCTGATCCTGGAGTCTCAGCCCTGGTACAAATCGCTCGTTAACAACGTCAAGGCGATTTTTTCTCCGGAAAAGAAAGACTATTCCAGGATCACCTCGCGACCCATTAGCACGAATCTAATCATTGAGGCCACTCCCTGGTACCTGGACATATTTTCGCAATTGAAGTCCCTGTTTTTCAAAACGGAAAAGCCAGCTATTGAAATCACCGCTCAGCCCGTTGAAGTTGAAGACATTTTCAAGGAGTACAAGTTTCGTTCCAGTTCGGTGCTTTTCTCAACGATGCTGCATGTTGTGGGATTAGTGGGAATACTGTTCTTCCCAATGTACCTCCTGCACAATGCTGCCAATTCCAAGAAGCTAGAGGGGCCTGAGGTTTTACTTGAGCCTGCGAACCTTTTGCTTCCCCCCAGTTCCGAGAAGGCAGGCGGTGGTGGCGGCGGCGGACGCCGTGATCCCACCCCGGCCTCCCAGGGCCGTTTGCCGCGCCCTTCAACTATCCAGTTGACTCCGCCGACTCCCAAACTAGTAAACCTGGATCCGATTCTTCCGGCAGAGCCCACAGTGATTGTGCCTCAGTTGGCCCAGTTACCTTCGCTCAATCTGCCCAACTATGGTGACCCGAACGGAATCCCGGGACCCCCGTCAAGCGGTCCAGGTACAGGGGGAGGAATTGGGACAGGAACTGGTGGAGGTGTGGGTCCCGGCAAAGGGGGCGGTGTGGGACCTGGCGAAGGTGGTGGAATTGGGGGAGGAGTCTACCGGGTTGGTGGCGGAGTTACTCCACCCACTGTCGTATTCCGGGTGGAACCCACTTATTCGGAAGAGGCCCGCAAAGCCAAGTACCAGGGGGTTGTGGTGCTTTCCGCGATTGTTCGAAAGGACGGCACGATTGAAATCCTCAAAGTGGTTCGGGGCCTCGGTCTGGGTTTGGATGAGAACGCAATTCAAGCCCTGAAACAGTGGAAGTTTCGCCCCGGTATGAGGAACGGTGCTCCAGTGGATGTCGCTTTGAACATCGAGGTCAATTTCTCCCTGCGATAGTCCTTCAGGTTCTGGATTGTCTTGATCTCCCTTCCAAAGCAGGAGCCTTGACGGAGGCCCTACTCTTTTTTGAGCCCCTTGAATGCCGCGGAGATTCCCAGAAGGCAGATAACGACAAGCCAAACGGGAACTTGCTGGTTCGCCTCGATCCATGGCACAAAGTTCCGCAGTGGGTCATTAAGCAGAAGGATTCCTCCTGCATTAACTCCAAAGTGCGTGACGATGGCTGGGTAGAGGGTGCCGGTGCGAACCACCAGGGCCGCCAACACAGATCCTGCCGCGGCGGCGACGAGGAATCGGCTTGGATCTTGATGGAAAAAACCAAACATCACGGAAGTTATCAGGATTGACTGCGAAGTTGATCCTGCTTGAAGAAACCGGTCGAAAAGAAAACCGCGAAAACAAAACTCCTCGCACAAGGCTGGGACCAGCGCTAGGGAAATCAACAACAGGAAGAGGTGGGAGGTCGAATCTGCTTTCACCAGGGCTTGTGTTTGGCGGCTAACCTCCAAGGTCTCCGGGATAACACAGGATTGCAAGGCCTCAATCTCGTCGAGGAGGAAAATCAGGCACAGCGAGGCAAACCCGCTCAGCAATGCGTTACGCCAGGAAAACGTTTTCCGCTTGAAGACTGGCAATGGGGTCACCCTTTGGGCCCAACTGAAAGCCAGAGGAAACCCCGCAACGACCATTAACTGTAAAGCCGCCGAGATCAAAAAGCCCTGCCTGGATTGAACTGGGGAAGCGGCCAGCAATGAAACGAGCCAGACAGCGGAATAAACTGCGAATCCCTGAACTTTGGGAATAGAAAAAACCCCATGCTCGAATAACGGTCTTTTCATTGTGGAATCCGGGATTCAGTTTTTACCGGGATGCGAATCGCTGGCTGAGCCGGACGGGTCCTGGAATAGCCCGGGGTCAAGATTGGGGTCGTACTGGACACTGTTGAGGATAAGTCGTGATGTCTTATGTCCTTGCGTGGAAAGAATCTCGGCTGGAATCTTGAGACCGCCTTTTTCCTCGTACCGAAGGTAGCGTTCTTCGCCTTTCAAGATCCCTTTCCCCTTGGGAGACTCCTTTTCGGTCTCGTACTCGTAACGGTAGATGAGATGGGTGGTGGAGTCAAACGAGAGCCGGCCTCGAACATACTCCCCAGCCAAAAAACCGGAGACCTCGACGAAGTCCAGGGTCTTACCATCCTCATGGGCTTGCCCAGTATATCGGTGCTTGGGAAAAGAAACCAGTAGAAGGTCCGGTCGCATCTGGACCACCATCCCGATTCTCATCGGATCAATCTCTTTCCTGGGCAAACTTAGCACCGAATTACCCACCTTCACCCAGCCGCTGTTTCCATTTATGATAGTGACAGCTTCCAGACCGTCTCCTTTGGCTTCGGAACGAAAAAGGGTATCCGTTTTGAAACAGGCTTTGAGATTAATGGGCTTATCCCCAGAAGCCCCCACAGACTCGACTTGGTAGTCATAGCATCCGTCTTGCAGGGAAAGGATTTTTGACTCACCCCCATAAGCGATGGCCGACTGTCGGAAGAGTTCCGCGGACTTTTCTACCGGCGGGTTGGAAGGGGCAACCTGGGCCTGTGCCTCCGGCGTCACTTCGGACCAGGCGAACTGATATAGGAGAAAGAGGCCCGCGAGGCGGGTGCCTCGAAGCAATGTGGATTGGGTCATCTGGCGGCTAGGATTTTGGAGCGTAATACCCTTTCTTGGCCCGCACCTTGAGGCTCTTCTGGTTCTGAACTGAGACTTTCAGGGCACGATAACTTCCATCCCGAGCTTGATTCGTCGATCGGTAGGCGAGGCTATACTGGCTCCGTAGCTCTTCCTGAATCTGGTCGAAGGCCTTCTTAAACTCTTGCGGCTTCGAGGGGAAAAACGCTCTCCCTCCGGTCACTTCCGCGTATTTTTTAAGCGTTGAGTCATCTCCTTCGTAGCCCATGCCCACGGGGCCCATTCCGAAACTAAATCCCCCTCTGGTTCGGTTCGAGATAGCAAAAATAATCACGTCTGCACGCTGTGCCGATTCCACAGCCTCTTTCATTTTGAGTTTGCTCGTGGTATCGGCGCCATCGCTGAGGAGTATGATGGATTTTCGGCCGGTCTCCTCTTTCAGCTTCTCATCGCAAGCCAGATAAACGGCATCGTGGATGGATGTTCCAGAGCCAATTGATATAGACTGAATGGCCTTTTCCAGCCGTCGCAGCTCGGTTGTGAAATCCTGCAACAACGTCACGCTCCGGTCGAAATTCATAAGGAGAGCCAGATCTTCCTTCCGCAAAACCGACTCCAAGAATTCCATGGCCGTGCGTTTTTCTAAGCCAATTATTGGTTCAACGCTGGGACTGCTGTCGATCAGGATGGCCAAAGTTAGCGGCAAAGTGACTTCTTTGGAAAAGTATTCCACCTTTTGTCGCTTTCCATCCTCTTCAACAACAAAGTCATCCTTGTTGAGATTGGTAATGAGGCGGCCATTATTATCGCTGATGGTGAACAGCACATTGACGAGATCTACTCTCACCCGGAGAGTTGTCTGATCATCCTTTTGTCCCTGGGTTTCTGCAAAGGTTTGAACGCCGCCAGTTAACCATAGGAAAATGGGCATTAAGGCTAACAACCCGCAGAGGCGAGGAAGTTTTAGATGAGAGTTATTTCCTTCAGGAGATTTCACTTGGATTCCCTTTGAACTTCGGCTCTTGGGTCAACCTGGCCTTCCACACTCGTGTCAACAATTATAGGCAAACTCCCGAATTTCCGCAAACAAAGGTGCCATCGGATCATGATTGTCTCCATTTGTTAGAACCAGCTTTTGTACAGAAAGTTTCCTGAGGACGGAATTAAATCCTCTCCAAAGCCTTATTTTGTGCTGCGGGTCTGCTTGGAGTAAAATTCAAATTGGAGGTATCCTCAAGGGGTTTCTTGCTTGGCTCGGCTTGGGCGGTCTGCTCTTGAATTTCGCGCGTTCTCAAGCCTCGAGCCGATTCGAGTGAATCTCGAGAAGGAGGAGACCGTGATCGAGGCTGTAGGCCTCGCGACCCAGTCAATCTGGCTGGGAGAAACCAGTCTGGTGATGGCGGGGGGAATGGAATCCATGACCAACGCCCCCTACATTCTGCCACAGGCGAGGAGTGGTTTGCGACTAGGGCACGGCAATGCCCCCAGGACCAACGACGTAGAAGAAAATCACCAGTTTGCGGGAGGCTGAGACAAGAATGGGTGAGTGGCAACCTTTCCCTCCTCAGTTCGGTTGCTTGCGCTCTGGGCCAAGTGCCTTCTGACGCGCATTCCCCGCGCCTGGGGTTTTGCTCTTTCCAAAACAGGATCCGTATACTAGAATCCGGTTGAGCATGCGGGTCAGTTGAGTCGAGGGGATAACATCCGGCTAGCGGTGGTAGGAGGTCGGCACCCGGCGCTTCTGGTGCTGAGTTGTTCCGGAGTCCCAGGGGATTGAATTGATAGGAAACTCGTTCGAGATGATTCTCTGTCAAAAATGTGGAGCAGTTAACAGAATAGGCGAAGAGAGCTGCCAGAAGTGTGGTTGCAGGCTGATGATCATCTCCTACGCTGATCAACAGAATAGTCCATTGCCCGCTTGGGAAGAGCATCTGCTGGAACGGATCAGTTCGCTGGAATACAGCGTAGGCCGTCTGGATGAGCGGCTCACCGAGATTCATGACCTGGTTCACCAGCTGGCGACCGAGAGCTTTTATGACCATACCATGATTGAATCCATTGCCGGAGCCCTGAAGCGCATGCAGATCGTCGGGAAGCGGGAATTGGAGAATGATTGGCAACAGCGGGTAGCCCGGCGTCTCATTGAGAGTGAGGAACGTGAACGGTTCGAGGCCAGAAAGAAGGACTTCCTCAATGCCTTTCGGGGTAAGGATAAGAAACTGTTTGTCAAGCTGATTGATGAAAGCAGCCAGTGCTTTGTACGGAGGAACTATCAGCGTGCTCTCCGGGCTCTGGAGAAGGCGCTAGCAGTTGATCCGCAGAATTGTGAAGTGGGGGTTTTTCTCGGGAAAGTCTATTACGAGTTTGAGAACTTTTCCAGTGCCGGGAAGTGCCTGCGTTGTGTTTTAAGATTCAATCCACATCATTTTGAGGCTAATCTTCTCGCTGGTCTGCTGGCCAAACACCGAGGGGAATTCGACAGGGCCAGGAAGCACCTGACCAATGCTGCAGACATCGGTCGGACCTCGCCGGCGGCCCACTTGTTGTTGGGATCGGTATTACTAACACAGGGAGAGGATCATCTGGCGCTCACTCATTTTTCGCAGGCCCTCAATTTGAAACCCTCTCCCCAAATGTACCTTCTGGTGGGTACCATTTATTCCCGCCAGGGGAAATTGAGCACTGCCATCAAGCACATCGAGAAAGCTATCGAGATGGATCCGCGTTGTGACGAAGCTTTCTTCCAGTTAGGATTGGCCTTCTGGGGGCACAACTGGCGCAAGAAGGCCAAAGAATGCTTCAAGAAGGCAATTCATCTAAATCCCAAGGAATTTCGCTACAAGAGTGCGCTGGACCTGTTCGTCAAGAATTCGAGAAGTGGCAACCCTCCCCCGGGTGAACGAGTCAATGAGGATTTGAGTGACAGGAACATTGAGTTCCTGGTAAAGCATGAGCTCCGACTGGACTTTCTCCGCACGCGGGAAGATTTTACTCGCTTGGAAGAAGGCTCGGACAAGAAATAGTACGGGGTTCGCCGGAACGCACTGGTAGGGGTTTATCGCTTAAGCACATTTCATTCTTAATAATCTGTAGAGGAAACATGGCCGACGAAAAGACAGAACGAGGCAGGGCAATTGAGCTGGCTTTATCGCAGATCGAAAAGCAGTTTGGAAAAGGGTCAATTATGCGGCTGGGCAGCCGCGAATCAATTGCCAGTATCGGGATTATTCCCACCGGGTCCTTGGCCTTTGATGCGGCCTTGGGGGTGGGTGGCATGCCGCGAGGGCGCGTCATTGAAATCTTTGGGCCTGAATCCAGCGGCAAAACAACTCTGGCGCTCCATGTTATTGCTCAAGCCCAAAAAACAGGGGGCATGGCCGCCTTTGTGGATGCCGAGCATGCTTTGGATGCTGCTTACGCCCGCAAGTTGGGTGTGGATATTGACAATCTGCTTGTTTCACAACCAGACAGCGGCGAGCAGGCTCTAGAGATTGCGGAAATGCTGGTTCGCAGCGGCGCCCTCGACGTTTGCGTCGTAGACTCTGTAGCCGCGTTGGTTCCCAGGGCCGAGCTTGAAGGTGAGATGGGGGATGCTCATATGGGATTGCAGGCTCGCCTGATGTCCCAGGCCTTGCGCAAGCTGACCGGCATTGTTTCCAAGTCCCGGACCTGCATGATCTTCATTAACCAGATCCGCGAGAAGATTGGTATTTTGTTTGGGAATCCCGAAACCACCACTGGAGGGCGCGCTCTGAAGTTCTATGCCTCAGTGCGAGTAGATGTCCGCCGGGTGGCCTCAATCAAAGATGGAGACGAGGTCACGGGAAGCCGGACCAAAGTCAAAATCGTGAAGAACAAGGTGGCGCCGCCGTTCCGGGAAGCCGAATTCGACATTATGTATGGGGAGGGAATTTCCAGAGAGGGGGATATGATCGATCTGGGTGTGGACAAAGGAATCATTGAAAAAACCGGAGCCTGGTTTTCGTACCGTGGCGAACGGCTGGGACAGGGGCGCGAAAATGTGAAGCAGTTCCTGAAAGAAAATCAGGACATTCGCCTCCAGATCGAAGAAGACTTACGGAAGGCACTGAATATCGCTCTGGGGTCTGACCATGAAGCTACGGCCGCATCTCCCCCCGAACCGGTAGCTCCCAGGACGAAGGCCAGCCGGGGATAAGGTTTCGGGAGACTGGTTCTCAGTGGCTGGAAGTCTGCGACTTGCTCACAATGCCTTATCTCCTGTTATGAAGATGCAAGTTTTGGTAGCCACGACAAACCGCTTTTGGTTTGTCGTGGGCTTTTGACCACGTATGAAAAGCCCACGACGAATTCAGAGTACGAATTCATCGTGGCTACCCCTGCCATGCGGGCTTGAAGGTGGGCGCTGCGCGACGGCTGTCGCTCCGTCCCGGCGCTTCTCTCGTGCCAGTTTGAGAAAGCGGCGGACGTGGGAGACAGGTCCGTGCTACCGTAGGAGCTTGGCGAAAACTCAGCGCAGAAGTTCGGGGAGGGGCCATTTTCCGGCTGAACCCCAAAAATCCAATTAGGCATATTTTCCCGTTGGTGGTCTTTACTAGATCGGCAATGTATGATCGAGACTTATAGAATTTATGACCCAGTTGGTACTTTGGTCTAGAACACCCTAGACTAGAATAGTTTCTGACTTTCAGTTACTCCTCTAAGCAGCCTTGATTGAACGCTCTACCCTGTTCACAAACCCTTTCATCCTCTCCCTCTTCCTTAGCTTACTGGCAGGGGCCCTGGCCCTGTTCCCGATCTCATCCTACGATACTTGGTGGATCTTAGCCCCTGGCGAGAGAATGCTGGAGACCCGAGAGCTTCTAAGGTCCGGTATTGGGTCATGGACACGTGACGTGCGTCAACCCCTTATGTTTATCACGGCTGGATGTTCGCCATTCTCACTGCCTTCAGCCACCGGCTTGCAGGAGACTGAAGCTTAATTCTCCTGAGGTCCTCGCTGGGCAGTATTTCAGCGTGAAAAAGAACGGCCGCTATTGTCTGTTCGTGAAAGCCGGTTAGGATAAGGTCAGGGTGGTAATTTGTCGATTTTAATGACATGACCTTAGTTGTCAATAAACCCTTAGACTACCCCATGACAGAAATCTCACACGCCGACCAACGGAGCTTCAAAGACGTCGTCCACAGGATTCTGAAAGGTAATGTCCCATGGGTGCTTCTTATAGTGTTTCTCAACCTTGTTTTCTTCGGGGATGTTCTATTCACAGACAAGACCTTTTTCTATCGGGATGTCTCTTTCTTTGCCTATCCGCTTAGGAAACTGGTTACCGAGGCCTATTCTCGAGGCGAGTGGCCGCTTTGGAACCCTTACATTCAGTTAGGCCAGCCACTGCTAGCCAATCCTAATGCGATGGCATTTTACCCGACTCAGGTGTTATTTCATCTGCTTCCGTTTCATCTTGCCTTTAAGCTGCACTTTGTACTTCATTCCACACTCGCAGGGATTGCGTTTTTCTACCTGAGCCGTGAACTTGGCATATCAGTTTTCTCGGCTTTCCTCGCCGCTATCCTTTACAATTTCAGTGGGGTCAACCTATCGTTTGTGAATCTATACCTTATTCTCCCTGCAGTCCTATTTCTTCCCCTGTTAAGCTTCTCACTGCTCAGGCTCTTGAAGGCTCCATCAATCCTACAGATCGCTTGGAACAGTCTTCTGGTCGGTTGTTTCTTCTTGTTGATTGAACCTCTCTGTACATTCGGGGTTGCTCTATTCGTTGTGCCCTTCTTGATATTGGGTCTCTTCTACATTCCTGGTTTGAGAGCTACAAGACGCGCTGCAATCCCCGTACTTACGGTTGTCCTCGTCATGGCCTTGCTTCTGGTTAGTGTCCAGATTCTACCCACCTATGAGATGGTGCAGAAATCCGGTCGAAAAGGAGGTATGGACTTCCAGGTCATCACTTACTGGTCCATGCATCCTATCAACCTCTTGCAGGTATTTTTCCCTAAGATATTTGGCGACTACTTCAAGCTAGTCAATCCCACATTTTGGGCTGGCCAATTCTTCGAGAATCGGGAACCTTATCTCATTTCGTCTTATATTGGGATATTTCCATTGATCATGGCATTTGCTGGCTTGTTCTTTAGGCCTCAGCGCTGGCTGCGGATCCTCCTCGCCAGTGCGGCAGGGTTTTGTCTCTTGCTGGCTCTTGGCAAGTACACTCCTCTTTACGAATGGCTATTTCGTTATTGTCCTTTGTTCCGTTATGGTCGCTACCCTGTGAAGTACCTCCTTACCGTCAACTTTTGTATAACCTTGCTGGCTGGGTTGGGTATTGATGATGTCGTCAAGATTCGAGACTCGATTACTTTTCCCAACAAGAAGCTCTGGAAGCTATTCGCTGTTGCACTTGCAACCACTTGTCTACTTGGGTTGCTCTTTTCAGCACTCTCGACCGAAACTCTCTGGTCAAGTTTGCATGGCGTCAGACTCAATGGAAATCAGCTGATCGCCACTCTGAACGGACAAACGGTGATGATTGGGAGGGAGTTCATCCAAGGTGCGGTCAGGAAAGGGCAACTGCACTCGGCTTTCTTGCTCATTTTCCTGGTGATGGTCGCATCCAGAAGCGTCCGGAGTACCCTTATTCAGGCGGGAATCGCTTGCTTCTTGATTGTAGATCTCTTTGCCAGCAACTTCTGGGTCAACCCTCTAACTTTGGAGGACTTTTATGATACCCCGCCTGTGGCCAAGTGCATTATCGACCAAATGAACCCGAATTCCCTAGGGAGGGTATATAGATTTCAGGATGTAGATTTTGAGAAACTTCCAAATGTCCTAGGGGCCACCGATTCAGTCATGTGGGTTTCGCTTTACCGGAAACTGACCCTTTACCAGTTCCTTTCTGCCAAAGACCACATTCAGTTCGCTGTATTTGGTCCAATTGATCGAATGGAGACCTTACCTAGCCAGATCATCAGCAGTGAGCTCCGGAACATAAACACCTTGGAGGAGAAGCTGGACTTTTTGGCCGGGCTAAATGTAGGGTACATCCTCTGTATGCATTCACTAGAGACGCCGTTACTTTCATTGGACGGCCTCTTCCGGATTAACAGCGAGACTCCCCTGCGAGTTTACCGACTGAGAAACCGGTTACCGAGGGCCTTTTTGGTTCTCGATGCCAAGCCGTCCCAGGAGAAATTTCAGAGTTTTGAAAGCTTCCTGGCAGTGGATCCCAACACGACAGGACCAATACCGGCTACTTCAAGCAGCAAGCCCGCTCCACCTGCGGTTGGGCAAGTAAATGTCGTCCAGTCTCTGGTTCAAATTCAAAGCTATGACCCAAACCGGATAGAAATGGAATCCAAGAGCGACAAAGCCGGAGTGTTAATCCTGCTGGACAGTTATTTTCCCGGATGGCATGCCCTTGTGGATGGCAAGGAGACGCCGGTAAAGAGTATCAATTTTGTTTTCCGAGGAGTGAGTTTGCCTTCTGGATCCCATCATATTACGCTCCGCTACCAACCCAACAGCTTCAAATATGGACTGTGGATCTCTTCGGTAGGTGTGTTCATTTGGATGATATTGTTCCTGACAGGGATTGTGGGCACATTTCGAAGGAGACTTAGGCAGCCGGTTCGATCGTGATATAGACAGGTTTTAGGAGAATACTTGGTTAAAGGTGGCCGCCGCGCGGGTGACCGCCGTCACCCGTCGCGGCGGTTGCCGGGGTCAAATTGCTCGCCGCTCTCCCACCCTCCCTCCAAGACCGCCATTTCATCTGCGGGGGTGAACTTGAAAAGGTCATGGGGCACTCTCTTGCAAATCCCCTCCCTTGGAGGGGTGGTGGACCGCAGGTCCACCGGGGTGGGTTGAAAGCTACGAACTTCGGATTCAAACCCACCCCTGGCACTAGCGCGCCTTCCCCTCCGTCGGAGGGCATTTTCATCATACGTGGCGCCCCCGAGGGGGCATGAAAGGCTCTTATGAAAATGCGGTTCTTGCTGGAGGGTCGCGCTACGTCGCGGCCCTTATGGCTAATAGGGCGCATTTCTATAAGCTGTGTTGCGCCGTAACAAAGCATGAACACCATCATGAGGTTTATGATGTGTCTCGCCCCGTTGATGCATCTGACGATACCGTAAAGGAGTTTGAAGAAGGCCCGATGTTGCAACGCAGATACTCTTTCCTTTTGTCACTTCTACTCTTCCTGGCAGGTTTATTTGCAGTCAGTCAGTCCGGCGGCTTTGATGTCAAAAGGTACTTCACTTTGTTGGCGGTCCTTGTGGGAGAGAGTTGGATCCCGCTATTGTGGATTCTGGGTGCTGCTGGTTGGGGATGGGTTGCTGAGTGGTTGTTTTTTGGCAAGACAGGCAGAGAGTTAAGCATTCAAATCCTTTTTGGTATTGGCCTTCAACTCCTTCTCGATTGGGTTCTCAGTTGGACTGTGGGGTTGAACCATGGGCTTGCTTGGGGATTGAATGGTGTAGGCCTGGGGCTCCTGGCCATCCAGCTGGGTGTCGAACCACAGCGGCTCCAAAGGAGAGAGAGACGGGGTCCCCGAAGCTGGGGATTGATGTTGTCCGCGCTTCCTACAAGCCTTTTGTTGGGTGCATGCACAATACCTCCAGGTATCCTGTGGCCGAGCGAATACGGTGGTTATGACGTATTGGAATATCACCTCCAACTCCCCCAAGAATGGATGAAGCTGGGCAGGATGGAGGGACTTCAGCACAATGTGTTTTCATTTCTGCCTAATCTGGTAGAGTCTGGATACCTCCACTTGGCTCTCTACAAAGGTTCAGCAATCGAGGCAGGTTATGCAGCTCAGTTATTCAGTTCAGCAACGGCGGTTTTGGTGGCCTGGATCGTAGGTCAAACTGCTGTGTCGCTGGCGAGGAGAATCTCGCCGACAAGTGGAGTGGAGGACTCAAGATTGGCCTTTGCAGCAGGTTCCATTTACTTGGCGGTGCCGTGGACTCTTGTTACTGGATCCATTGCCTATAACGAGCAGACAATGATGGCCTTGGGAGCTGGCGTCTTATATCTCGCTTTCGGAAGGAAGCTTGAATACTCTTCTCCGAGAGGTGAGTTCCGCAAGGGTGCCGCAATTGGTTTTCTGTGTTCCCTTTCAATTCTGGTGAAGCCAAGCAGCGCGCTTCTGATCACAGCTCCGATATGTTTCTTATGGCTTTTCCTCGACCGGCCAAGAATAAGAACGTTTGGAGCCAGACTGGGCGGAATCATTAGCAGCCTCTTGCCGTTGATGACTTTATGGATGACACGTAATTACTCATGGACCGGCAACCCCTTTTTCCCCATGCTCACCCAGTGGTTTGGGACAGGGCATTGGACCTCCGATCAAGCAACCCGCTGGGTGCATGCGATCTCTTCCAGCCTTTCCCTAGGAAAGCGAATACCCATGTTTTTGTCCCAGGTCCACGGCATATTCCACCCCCAGTTCGGCTGGATCCTGCTGCCAGCACTGGCCCTCTCAATCTGGTCCATAATAAAGCGTCAAATTCATCAACAGTCACTGACTAAACTCCTTGGCATTCTCTTATTGCAGATTTTTTTTTGGCTCGGATTCACTCATCTAATGAGTCGTTTCCTCCTTCCTGTCCTGCTTCCAATGTGTGTAATAATCGGACTAGGTTTGGCCACATTGGACAGAAAGACACAGACGGTAGCCGCTTCGATCCTGGTGATTGTGTTAACCTTCCAAGGTTGTTGCCTCTTTTGGAACATCCGCGGTGGGAAGGCAGGATTGCTGATTGACGGAGTTACATTGATGGAATATGGATTCGAACCGTTTCGAACATTGAACCAATTGCCTCAGGGCAGCAAGGTTTATGCAGAAGGGTTTGCGACCCCGTTTTATGTTAAGACGGCACTGACTTACCATACAGCTTGGGACACCAGCCTAATGGGCGAAGCCATGGTGCAAGGGGGAGAGCGAGGTGCTCGAGCTTGGCTTCGTAATCAAGGCTACACACACCTGCTGATAGACTGGTACATGTTGGGATTATATTACAGGCCTGGGGGATACGGGTATGATCATCGTATCACAGTGAGTAGCCTGACCAAATTGATTCAGATCGGGTTTCAGGAAGTCTATACGGATCCAAGGAAAAGTCTGGTGATCCTCAAAATCTCCGGCTGAGCTTTTCTGCAAGATATGTCCCCGCAACACGTCGTCTCATTTGAATCACTGGAACTGTGTCTTCTTTGTCTCGCGATCGTGTGGGCCATTCTTCTCCCTCGGTTAGGAGCCGGGGCCTTTGCTGCCTTGGAGAAGAGGTGTCGGGTTTTAGCGAGGAATGAAAAACAGGCGGTGTTGATGGTTGGACTATTGGCCTTTTCCACCAGTGCAGCCACGTCTCTCTTTATTCACTGGCCGCAACCGCGGGTTCCGGATGAATTTAGCTACCTTCTTGCGGCCGACACCTTCGCGCACGAACGACTGAGCAATTCTCCACACCCCATGTGGAGGCACTTTGAAAGTTTCCATATCATTCAGCAACCTACTTATGCTTCCAAGTATCCCCCGGCTCAGGGTCTTTTCTTGGCAATTGGAAAGGTACTCAGCGGCCATCCAATTGTCGGAGTATGGATCAGCGCCGCATTGGCATGCGGGAGTATTTGTTGGATGTTGCAGGCCTGGCTTTCGCCCGGCTGGGCATTACTTGGGGGATTCTTCTCTATTCTTCGCATGTGCTTCTTGGGATTCTCATACCCTGGCGCTCCATTTGGGTATTTCTCGCAAAGCTACTGGGGAGGAGCAGTGGCCGCCATGTCTGGAGCAGTAGCACTTGGGGCGGCTCGTCGAATGGCCAAGGAACCGAGTCTCCATCATTCCCTGATGATTGCCTGTGGTCTCGTGATTCTGGCTAACAACCGGCCCTTTGAGGGGCTGCTTTTAGCAATTCCACTGGCCGTCTGGATTGGCCGATTGATAGCCAGACAGTGGGAGAATGGCGCGACAAGGATGGTCAGAAGGACCACTCTATCCCTTGCTTTGATACTGTCAGCTGGAGCAGGGATTACCCTGTACTACAACCTCCGAGTCACGGGACATTCACTGGTTTTCCCTTATCAACTGTACGAAAAGACCTACGCCGTCAGTCCCGCTTTCCTGTGGGCTCAGCCGAATTTAGAACCCGATTACCATCACGACGTGATGAGAGAGTGGGCACACGGCACCCTTTATCAATTCTATTTCTACCAGAAATCGGCAAAGGGAATTTTCCTTGCAACTTTGTACAAGCTGAATGTGCTGAGAAGACACTATCTGGGACTCTTACTGATGGTGCCGTTGGTGTTTCTGCCCTGGACGATGAAAAGGGGAGGGATGAGAACGCTTGCTGGATTTCTTCTGGTGATGATTGTCGGAGTCTTATCTGAAACCTGGGTCTTTCCTCACTATATTGCTCCTGGCTACGGACTGATATTTGCCGTCGTACTGGGCTCGATGCGCAACATGAGATGCTTTTGCTACCGAGGGAAACGGATGGGGCTCGCGTTATCGCGATCGATTGTGGTTTTCTCTCTGGTTCTTGTCCTATACCCACTGGCTACTCGCATGGGTGTCAACCCCAAAAGCTGGAGTCTGTGGCGCGCCGATGCCATTAAGGAGCTGACGCGAAGACCAGATCAACATCTCATCCTGGTTCGTTACCAGGCGGGTCACAATACGGATCTTGAATGGGTTTATAACGATGCAGATATTGACAGCTCAAGGGTGATTTGGGCGCGGGAGATGGACCTGGGAAGCAACCTCAAGTTGTTTCAATATTTCAGGAAAAGAAGGATCTGGTTATTGGAGGCCGATAAGCTTCCACTTGTTCTGCGCCCGATCCAGGTAGAACAGTGAGTTTCGAGCCGGAGTATGCGGTAAGATCATTTTTCGGCTGTTCCCCAAAGATTAAGCAAAAACTCAAAATACCCGAATTTGACCTTGTTCATGGGAAATCCGGCTATGCCGAAGTACCAGCCTATAAGAGGAAGGGTGTAAGCATAAACGTGTTCGTCAATCTCCTCAGTGCTCACCAGCCCGAGTCGCGCCATCCGTCTTAGAATTGAATCCGACCAGGCTGCAGGTGTCGTTACGACGAGGATTCCACCCGGATGAAGAATCCTATGTATGTCCTTCAGTAGCAGGACGAGCCTGTCTGGATCCAGATGTTCGAGCACAGCGAGCATTGTGACCACACTAAAGAACTGGTCAGCAAACGGCAGAGAGGTGTTCAGATTCAAGTCCAACGTATGCCACTTGATATCAGAGTAGTCGCTAGATGGTTCTACTTGGTCCACGGCAAACTTCTCTTTGAAATAGGTGTGGGCCAAGAAATAGGGAGATGAGCCACACCCGATATCCAAAGCCCTTCCTTTACGAAGATGCTCTGGAATAAGAAGATTTGCTCGACGCGCGCGCAACTTCGCCAAGTAAGGCTCGATAAAGCCGATTCCCCTGGTTGGACGTCTGGACACTGGTTCACCTTTACTATCGGTGCAGCACTAGTACCATTCTTTCATGAAAATGCGAGTTTTGGTAGCCACGGTTACGGCGCTCTTGGCAGTAACCGTGGGCATTTCTAACTTTTTGAAAAGCCCACGATTGATTCAAGAAGCGAATCAATCGTGGCTACCCCTGCCACTTTCATCGTGGTGGTGAAGTTGAAACGGTCATGGGGCACTCTTAGGAAAACCCTCGGAACACGTGCGCCCATACATCATTCAGGAAAGAGGCCGGACCCGCCTGAAAGGGCAATCTTACGCAGAGTGAAGCGTTCGACCATTTGGGGATGCTCGTGTCATGATGTGGATCATGGCAATTCTCAGTCGACCCTCCTGATTGCGCTTTCGGGAGAGAGTTCTACCATCCCTGTAGATGGGTTAAGCAAATAGCGATACCCTTTAGGATCCAAAGGGTAACGATTCAACACCCCAATCTGTACCAGTTCTTGTAATGATGATAGGGGTTTCCCCATCTGCCTTTGCACCTTCATTATCAGATTCTGGAGAAGGTCGATATCATCCTGAGCTGCCAGTGCCAATAGATTCTCTCGCGCATTTTCCTTCACCTGGGAGATAGTAGCTGTTTCATAGGCCTCCTTCCAGAGGAGCTCTGCAGCCTTACGGCTTCCACCCCTGGCCAGGAGTTCAGCCGCAAAGGTCCTCATCCAAGGCCTGGCATTGGGCTTCTTGCTTCCCTCCAGAAAAGTCTCGGCTGCCTTTGTATAATCGTGGAGATACCAGTAGTAAACAAAGCCGAGATCCTTGTATAGCAACCACTCCTGGGGATTATGATCAATTCCGTTCTTCAGGAGGTCTGTGGCCTTCTGGGGTTGATTAGCTCCAATAGGCTCCCGCTCTGAAAGGAATATGGCGCCGAACCGGTAGGCATGCAGGAGGTTCGGATCCAAGGTGGTCGCAATATTGATGAGAGGCTCCAGCAAATCGAACCGCTTTTCCCCTTGCAATCTCTGGCCACCATAGTACTGCACAGCTCTCATCCAGTAGATATCCGCCAGGAGTCCATTGTTACCGAGAGAAAGCTTCTTAAGGACTTTTCCGGAAGTGACATAAAGCGCCTCCTCCTTGGACATGTGTTCTCTCATTCTCCTGTCGATCATTCTCTGTAGATGAACCACAACTAGAGAACTGAAAACCAGGCCAAGGAAAATCATCCACTCCACTCGAAATGCCGGCGAAGCCGCTGTCTTGTTCATCTACTTAAAATTTTTCCTCTGAAACACCAATATGGAAAAGAGCAATATGCACGCAGAATAGACAAGACCATACAGTAGGGAATAGAGATAAACCTCCGACGCTATGAACCCGCCATGGGCCGTCTGTGAGATGATGTCGAAATTCCCAAAATTTGGAAGCAGATAGTACAAGAACTGGGAAAGTGCCTTAGTCAGGAAAGACATACTTGTTGACCCATAGACTCGTATATCGGTGTTAAAGTGCCCGATTGCATAGAGAGCGAACGTAAAAAGAGCCGAAAGCGCAGGAGTGGAGAAACTAGAGAAGAGAATGGCAATTGCCACTACCAGCATTAGTTCATCCAGAATAAGAATCCCTGCCAACAAGATATGGATGTCGGAGGAATGAATGGAGTGTCGCAGATAGAAAATGGAGGCAAAGATTCCCAGAACCATCACTGCGATATTCACGGCCAGCGTGAGAATCAGCCCCAGAAACTTCCCCAGTAGGAATTCGTAGCGGTGCACAGGCTTTGCCAGGAGACTGTACAGCGTTTTCTTGTCGATCTCTTTGTAAACCAGTTGAATACCGATGAAGATGGCGATCAACGTTCCAAATACAGTCAATGTGCTCAGTCCCAGATTAATGATGACCTGGGTGACGTCTCCGATGGTAATCGATCCCAGGATCAAGGAACTGACAATGATGAGGACACCAAAGAGAACCAGGTTGTAAAGGATCTTGTCCCGAACACATTCTCGAAACGTATTGTGGGCTATTAAGAGGATCTTCATTGGTGTCTTGGTGGGTTGTTTGTGCCTCCCTGAATGACTTTCAGGAAATAGTCTTCCATTGTCTGGCGGACCGGGTTTACGGAGATAATCTTGCCCTTGGCACACTCGATAGCGGAGACCAGGGGGTTCAAGTTCGTATCAGCATCGACCTCGATCTTCATGGTGGTTCCCACTTGGCTCACTGAGACTGCCGGTTCTAGCACCTGTCGGAGTTGATCGATTCCCATTCCGCTGATGATGATTTCCACGTGGCTCACTTGCTTGGATATCAAATCCTTCAGCAGTCCTGCGCCCACAAGCCTTCCCCGGTTCAGAATGGCCACCCGGTCGCAAAGAGTCTCGATATCGTTGAGAATGTGACTTGAAAAGAAGACGGTCTTTCCTTCGGCCTTTAGCCGAAGAATAAGATTACGGACCTCACGCCTCCCAATGGGATCCAGTCCCGACATCGGTTCATCCAGGAAGACAATTTCCGGATCGTTGATCAGGGCCTGTGCAATTCCTGCACGCTGAATCATCCCCTTGGAAAACTTGCGCAATTGAAGCTTCCTGGCATCGGCAATCCCGGTCAATCTCAAGAAACGGTCGACACGAATCCGTACCTCATAGGAGGAGAAGCCAAAAAGGCCCGCATAGTAGGTGAGGAATTCCTCTGCTGTCAGGTATTCGTAGAAGTAAGGGTTCTCGGGGAGAAACCCGAGGATACGGTGATTGGAGACATCCGTGACGGGCTGGCCCAGGATCTCAGCGTGCCCGGAACATGGGTAGATCAACGCCATGAGCAGCTTTAGCGTCGTGGATTTCCCCGCCCCGTTAGGTCCCAGGTATCCAAAGATCTCATTGCGATGAATCTCCAGGTCCAAGCCGTCCAGGGCGGTCACTGTTCGAGTTTTCCAAAACCCTACCCGGAATTTCTTGCTCAAGCTGTGAGTGGAGACAACGACGGGCATCAGGAGGTCAGAAACAGAGTGGATTATGCCGAACCGGCATTTATCTTATAGTACATATGAAACAGGCAAGGAACAAAAAAATGGGTGGAGGGGTATCCCTCCACCCTGAAGGCGATTTTCTCTTGGTTACTCTCCGATTGGGCTGGCGGTAGAGTCAGGTGTACCAGTGAGGTTGTAACGAATCACTTGAGACTCGTCCGTGAAGTAATAACGCACACCTGAAGCCGTGGGTCCACTAGTAACTTGAGGGTCGGCCGTCGCGGTAAACTGCAACGTGGGCGCTGCGCCGGCAACTGCGGCAAAAAGGTAACCGCTCTTCGCGCCACTACCAAGGACGTTGTCAATCACACCATCCTGTGAAAGACCTGTCAAAGTGGTGAATGCCCCTTGCGAAGAACGATACAACAGTTCTCCGCTTCCAATCGTTCTCATTGAAGCCGTGGCAGATCCCTCATTGGCAGACCTGCGGGCCTTTAACAAGTTCGGAATTGCAATTGCGGCAATGATCAGAATGATGGCCACCACAATCAACAACTCGATCAGCGAAAACCCCTTGTTTCTCTTCTTTGCTTTTTTCATTTGCGTCTCCTTTGTTGGATTGATCATTTGATTTGTGAATTTAAGTTGAGAGAATCCGTCCGTCAATCACCTACTGCATGGGTGGACTGCTGAGGTCAGCGGACCCTGTCAGGCTGAAACGGACCACCGACGTCTCGTCTCCAAAGTAATAGCGAGCCCCTGAGGCTGATGGGCCCATAGCCAGTACCGGTTCGGCCGTCACAGTGTACTCGTAAGCGGCCCGAGCCCCCGGTGTCGTGTCAAAGTAGTACCCACTCTTCTCTCCGTTGGCCAGCCTTTGGTCGGTCAGGTAATCTGCGCCGAGATCACTAAGAACCCCATAGGTCCCGAAGCTGTTGCGATAAAGACTCTGGGCACTCATGATGGCCCGGATCGATGAGGCTGCAGAAGCCTCGTTAGCTCTTGCTCTTGCCCCCAGGTAACTTGGAACTGCCATAGCTGAAACAATCATAATAATGGAAAGAACCAGCAAAAGCTCAATGAGTGAAAACCCCTTGTTGTTTCTCATGACCACGATCCCCGTTCCTTTAGATCCATCGCCAGCACGAACCCAGCTTTGATACTTGAACCCCTTCGCATCTCCTTCAATCCCGACGGCTCCCTCTAACTTCATCTTGCGTGTTGACTTGTGCATACGGCTCTCCAAAGTGACAGGGAATATGTGAAATTCGAATTCCTGCAGCAAAATAACTATATTCTATTGAAATGCCAAGATTTGTAAATAACGATTTGTCAGAAATCTTTTATCTTCCAGTCCTGTCTTATCCCTCGAGAGCCCGATTGTGACATTTCTTGTCACTCTCAATTCGCAATTTTTGTTTTCTTTGTCAGTTCGGTCGGCCCATTGCAGTGTCGTTCTCATGTCTCTTGAATGGTTGTTGGTACTTGGGTTCGGAGGGGAACAGGTTCCGAGCCTTCAACCTGGCTTTCTCGGCATCATCCTCTCTTCCTAGTGCCATCAAAATCCGCCCTAGCTCGTAGACCGTTTCAGCATTATAAGGGTCAAGCGCTGTAGCTTTCTCGAAGGAATCAAGAACAGATTCAAGGAGTCTCTGGTCCACTCGTTGCTGCTGAATTGCCAGTTGGAGTCGAACCTTGGCCTCCAAGGTAATCGCCGCTGGGTTATTTGCATCGAAGTGTAGCGAATCCCTGAGGTCTTCTTGTGCTACATTCAAATGATTCGTGGCCATAGAGTCCATGCCCTGGTCCAAGGAGGTCTGGGCCAGGTATTGACGCCCGACCAGCCAGGACAAAACGCAAGAAAGTAGCAGACCAATAGTCCATACAGATCTGGATAGCCAACTGAATGATACAAATCGCAACCTGTCGAAACCCTGCACTCTGACGAGGTTTAGTAACAGGCCAAAAATAAGAATTCCAAGACTTCCTACGCTTGGGAAGTAAAGGTTAATGTCAATGAGGTTATGGACCCCCCAGGCCGCTAAAGACGAAGCGAGTGCGATGCTTAGAGCTATTCGATTTCCAGTTCCAAATTTGAGATGGGGTAAGGGGTCAGTTACATGGGGATTTCTGGAGGGCTGAGCTCTGCGAAGCCGCAGACAACGTGGCGTAATGTGGCCTCGCAGAGCTCGGCCCTCCACTTGTAAATGACCTATTGCGGGATGGCAATAAGCCGGAGATGGATTCCTGTTTTCCGGGCCCCCGGAGTCTCCTCGGACGGTGTCAAGAAGGAGTTTTAACGATTGGAACGAGAGCACTAGCAGTCCTGCAGCCAGGATGAAAGCCATCACGCCGACCTCAGAAAGAAGTTGGAGCGGCGTATTATGTGCATACTGTGTCACTGTCAGAGGAGAACCTTGGTAGCGTGGGTTGATGGTTCCGTAGTTGCCCAGCCCCACTCCGGTCCATGGGAAGTCCTCAAAGATATACCATGCAGTCTTGTAGTTATTCCAACGCAAAACCATGGGGTTCGTGCTCGCGGTTAGATTGCCGAGGCTGAATCCTCGCTTATGAGTCACCCAGGCCATCCAGGCGCTCAACAGCACGAGAACAAGCACGAGACTGGCTGCAACACGGCGGAGGCGGAGTTTCCGGGGAATTACCATGAGGATCCCGGCGAAAGACACAGAAACTAAAACAGAGGCCCATCCCCCGAAGGATTGTGTTAGAAGGAGCACGGCCATAGAAAGCAGGCAACTGCACATCATAAGAGTGCTCATGAGTCGGCTTTTCCGTATTGGTCCGGGCGCACCACCCATGATGCCCTCACACAAACGCGAACGAGCAATTGCAAAGTAAATTTGAAGAGGCAGAACCGTTGCCAGAAAACCGGCGAGAGTGTTGGGCAACGGAAAATTGGCGAGAACTCGTCGCGATTGGATTCGCGCCAACACTCTTGACTTGAAGGCCGGCTCAAGAAATGAAGCTTCTTGGAATTTCTCTCGCAGGTAATCCAGGCCGAAGAAGTACTGGTAAAGAGCAACAAGGCCGACGATTGTGGCTACCAGGCAGACCACTGCCACGGCGCCCTCTATTTGTTTGAAATCAAAATCCAGCCAAGTCACGCTCAACAGAAGCAGGAGATAGGCAAGGAACAACCAGAAAACCTCCTGGCTTCGCGTTTTGTTGATGGAGCCGTACCACGACGGAAGCAAGCAAAGCAACGTCAGCAACGAAATCTTCAAAGAACGGGAAATGAAGTCATTCACGCCCTGTTGGTGTCGATATAACAAGGCTAGGAGAAAAGCCAAAAATGAGGTGAGGATGAAAAGGAATCTAGAATGATGAAAAACCTCTCCAGGATAAAACTGATTAACTGCGATCGGAAACAGAATTACACCCACTAGCACGGCAGTCTTGAAATGGGGGTGTGCAGTCATGAACCATCCGCTAATTCTTACCCTGGGCGTTGATCTTTTGATAACTGGCAGCCAGCTTCTGGTCAAAACGGGTAATCTCAGGCCCATTGCCTTCCACGAGCATTCTCCCTGCTTCCCATGCTTTCACTGCGTCTAACAATTGACCCTTTTCCTCCAAAACCCTTCCCAGCAGCCAGTATCCGTCAGGGGCTTGCGGGGATTTCCCCACAATCAGGCGCGCCGCCTCTTGGGCACGGGACAGCTGTTTTGTGTTCAAGTAAAAATTGGCAATACGATAAAAGGCACTGAGGTTTCCCGGGTTTATGTAAGTTGCCCTGTAGAACATGTAGAGGGCGCGAAGAAGATCGCCTTTTTCGGCATAGACTAGACCCAAGCCTTCAACTTCGACATCGGAGTTGGGCGCTGCGTTACTGGCTGAACGGTAGTATTTTTCAGCCAAATCCAAGCGTCCCTTTTGGAGGTAATATCCACCCAGGCCCTTCAGCGCAAAGTTAAAGTCCGGCCTCAACTCACAGGCAATTTGATATTGTAAACCCGCGGCATTGAACTGTCCCCGGGAGGCAAGCCATTCGCCCAAGTTGCAGTGGGCTAGACTCGATGTGAAGTTCTTTCTGGTTACGTCGGTCCAGAGAGTATAACTGGTCTTCCATGTCTGGCTGTATTGGAAAGCTCTGACCCAGAGCGTCCCTCCCATCAAACAGAGCACCCCTATCCATGCGATTCTCAACACGCCGTAATGGGCGAGTCGCTTCACTGAACGAAGTACCAGATACGAGACGAGGCACCAGATCCCAATTTGTGGGATATAGAGATAACGGTTCGCCATCCTGACCGGGAGTGGGACAAGGTTGAGAACAGGTATGAGGAATATGACAAAGAACCAGAGCGCGAACTGCAGTCGCCGGTTCAAATAACCCAGGCCAGCAATGGTCAACAACGCAAGCACCAGCGAGAGCCAGAGTCCAACGTCAGCCCAAACCGGCGGATCCCCTGATCGATAGATCGCGCTGAGCTTAAAGGGAAAGAACAACAATCCAAGATAATCCCAGAATAACCGGCCAAAACCCAGGAGGCTCAAAATGGATCCACCGCCGTGATAGGAACGCAGGGAGTTGCCTGATCCGGCAGCGTAGACGGTTGTAAACGCCAGCACTTCGGCAGGAATAAGATAAGGTAACTTTTCATACAATTTCAATTCGCGCAGTTTCTCTCCCTTCATTCCGTAATCAAAAGCCAGGTAGATTGCCGGAGCCACAATAGTACCGGCCTTGGAGAGAATCGAAAGCAGGAAAAAGAGAATGCTGCACAAGTAAGAGGTTCGGGATTGCTCTTGCCTGTAGCGAATATAGAAGTAGAACGACAAAAGGAAGAATAGGGCTGACAACAACGTTTTCCGCTCCGAAGCCCAGCTCACCGCTTCCACATTCACTGGATGGAAGGCAAAGAGGGCTACCGTCAAGAGGGCTGCATCAGATCGGATTTGAGCGGTTCGCAACACCAGCAGCAGTGTCAATACACAACCAAGATGGATCCCTACGTTCAACAGGTGAGAAGCGTTTGCATTCAGCTTGAAAAGATGGAAATCGATCAGGTAAGAAAAAAGCGTAACCGGGGCGTAATTGCTGAAATAAGGTTGTGTAAGAATTCGGTTCAGATTGCCCAGCGAAACAATGTGAATCAGTGGGTTTTCTGTGATGTAGGTAGGGTCGTCCCAGTTCGTATACTCTTTTGGCAACGACCCTAGGTAGAGGGCGATGGTGGCCAGCAGGATTGCAACCAGTACCATCGAATGAGATCTAGAGGGGCTCTCCTTCATGGGGTTATTAGCGATCCAGCGACCCACACTGACACTTGGATGAATTCCTCACCGTCGACCATGATCAGGCAAAGGACGGATGTCAAGTCAATCGCCTGGCGAACACCCGCAAAACAGCGCCCTTGCCGAAGAAAGCCTCGACAATCGAGAATATAAAAGAGGGCAGAATCAAGACTGCCGCCAACCCCATGTGTAGCCCTTTAGTTATTATCGGTACCTGAATCTCCCTCTTTAAGATCTTGTAAAGGGTCTCTGGTGGAAAGTTAAGGCAATTCAGCAGACTCTGCAAGGCGCCGAAAGGAGCTTGTTCTAATGACATCGTCGAGACCTGCTGGACTGCAAACTGGCGAGAGTTAAGCAACTGTAAAATGCCGTTCCGGCTGTAGTGGACCAGATGTCGCGGAATATCCAGGTGGAACCATTTTTTTCCATACATCTGGGCTTGCAGACTCGAGAAATTAGGTACCTCCAGAACCAGTGCTCCCTTCGGTTTGAGAACTCGATGAACCTCTTTCAAAAATTCATTCGGATTCTCAAGGTGCTCCAGGACATGCCAGAGCACAACAAGATCGAAACTGCCAACTGCGAATCGGCAATCTTCCAAAGACTGCGTGAATACCTGCAACGCTGCAATCCGCCTTGCCCGAGCTGCAGCCAGGCTGGATCTCTCAATACCATAGCATTCATGCCCCATTTTTGCGAGCTGGTACAGGAGAAGCCCCCGGCCACAGCCGATTTCAAGGACCCTCCCAGGAGCTTGCAGCAATCGGTGAAGCTGGTGGGCCCGCACCCGGTTCATCCACTCGACGGCCATTTCCATTGGCTTGACGAACTTGACATTCTCAGGGCCGTAATAGTCGTGGCAGTAGTAATGTTCAAGTTCTTCAGCCGAGGGCCGAGGTGAGGTCCATGCAGTTCCACATCGCCGGCAGCAGGATAACCTGAACCCAGGAGAGGCAGAGGGCTTGTGATCGAATTCCTGGAATCCACATCCAGGACAGGCCTCTAAGTTCATTTCGGTTCCTAAACAAACTGCTTGAGGCGCACAATCCCCCATTTGAAAAGCAAATACTTGAGAATGGTCTTCAGGATGGATAGGCCATAAATGACTCCCGCTTTGAAGCTCACCGAGGACGAATCAAAAGAGTATCTGGTTGGAACGGGAATTTCCTTGATTCGCACTTTCTTCAATACAAATTGCACCAGGATCTCGTTGTCAAAGACAAAGTTTTCGGAGTTAGCTTCGAAATTCACACACTCCAAAGCATGGCGGTTATAGGCTCGGTATCCGGTGTGAAACTCGGAAAGGTGAGTTCCGAGGGCGAAATTCTCCAACGCTGTAAGGAATTTATTAGCCACAAACTTATAAAGAGGCATTCCGCCAGCCAAAGGATTACCGAGCATGCGGGAAGCCAAGACGACATCCGCTTCACCTCGCAGGATGGGTTGGACGATATCTTTGGCGATAGTCGGGTCGTACTGGTAATCCGGGTGGAGCATAACAATGATGTCAGCTCCCTCTTCGAGAGCCTTGGTGTAACAGGTTTTCTGGTTTCCACCGTAGCCACGGTTCTTCCGGTGCCGGATGGCCTGAATTTTCAGCTTGGAGGCAATTTCCAGAGTGTTATCCGAACTTGCATCGTCAACCAAAATGATTTGATCGTAACTTCCATCCGGCAGTGCGTAGTAAGTTTTTTCCAAGGTGAGCGCCGCATTATAAGCCGGCATTACTATCACGATCTTCGGCGTCTTCTGCACTGGAAGCGCCAATGACGGCCCGTTAGGTTCAGGCTCGCCACCGGAAGAAGACGAGGTTTGTTTGGAAATTAAACTGACCATGGCTGACATCCAGGTGAAATTCAAGCCGAAGATTGCTTAGGATTCAATACGGGCCCAGCCCGCTCGGCTAATTTCGAGTAAAGGGAGGCGTGCTTTCGCAGCATGTTGGCCACGGAGAATTCCTCCAGCGAGGCTCCGCTCCCTTGCCCAAGCCGTAGCCTAAGAGACTCATTACTTAGCAACTCCACAATTCTTTCGGCCATGGCTTCCAAATCTCCTGGAGCCACGAGAAATCCACTCTCACCATTCTGGATGACTTCCGAGACCCCGTCAATATCATACGCGACCACAGGCAGGCCAGCCAACCTGGCTTCCACCAGAACCCTTGGCAACCCCTCCCAGAGCGACGTGAGAATGAAGACTTCGAAAACTCGCAGCAGTTCAGGGATATCTTTCCTCCATCCCATCAGCGTGACCACCGACTCGAGATGCAAATCTTGAATCAGAGCTTCCAACTCGGGTCGGAGCTCCCCGTCTCCAACGACCAGGAATTTTAGGTTGGGCACACGGGCACTCACCATACCAGCCACCCTGAGAAGGTGATCGAGGGCTTTAGGAGGCTTAAACCCCGCCACCGTTCCGACTATTCTAACTGATGCGTCGCATTCCGATTCCCTTTTCTTGGCTGCTTCGTCTCTGCCGACCTCTAGAAAGGCATGTAGGTCAATGCCAGAACGAATCAACTCACAATCCTGCTTGTGGAGGATTCCGTAAGCCTCTCCTCTTTTCCAATTGTTTTTCGAAACAGCGATAAAGTGCTGGGTAATAATTGCTGTCAATTGTTCGGCCCAGATTAAGGGAAGTCTTTTCCAAAACGGATGTGCATCGCTGAATCCAAAGCCGTGATATGTGTGGATGATGGTAGGAACGCCACCAGCCCAAGCAGCCCATCGGCCCACGATCCCCGCCTTTGGGGTATGGGTATGAACGATGTCAGGCTTTTCGTTTTGGAGGATGTTTCGGATCTTCAAAATCGCTCTGAGATCTGTCCAGGCGCCTGATATGCCGACTCGCCTGGTGAGTTCAGGTACCACGTATTTCCTGACGTGAGTGATCGCAGCCAGCTCTTCAAATAATAGGCCTCCCTCGCCTGTTATGAGAATCTGCTCAAAAAGGTCCGGACTGAGCCCCCTGGAGAGGAACAGTACCGCCTGTTGGGCCCCGCCCAAGTCCATGCGTGTAATGATTCGAGCAATTTTAACTTTCATAGATCAGCTATGGCCACGGAACCACACTGAAACACACGGCGAACCTTGCAATCATGCCTTATCAGAAGCAGCGGTGTAGCCGTCCAAAGATATATGCGTGTCAGACCGAAAGCCTGGATTGTTTTTGGCCTCAGCCATAGTCTGAGTTAGAGGTAAAGCAGTACTCAAGGGCTTGCTTCCGTGTACTTCTGTGTGTTTCCGTGGCCAGTTCACAGGGTCATGTCGATCTTCTTGAGGTAATACCCAATTGAAAGACCAACCAGCAAGACTAAGGAAGCTATAATCATGACACCCTTGGTGTTTACCTTGGTGACTATTAAGGCAATACCTCCGAGCACAGCAGCCGCGACGTAACTCGCGATAACCGTTTGTTCTACCGTAAGGCGCCATTTCCTAAGCCTTAGAGCAAAGTGATCGGGACTGCCCTGCATGACCGGGATCCCACGCCGGTACCGGATGTACATGACCAGGAGCATGTCGAAGATGGGTACTCCAAGAATCAGGAGTGGTGCTATCACTCCCAAAAGGCTGACCCTTGTATAGGCACCGTTCATGGACAATGCTGCAAGCATCAGACCGATGAACAAGCTTCCAGTGTCGCCAAGATAAATCTTTGCCGGCGCAAAGTTATATCGCAAAAACCCCAGAAGACTGCCGGCCAATGCGATAGAAAGAGGGACAATGAGTTCCCGTCCGCTGCGGTAGTTGACAACAACCAGAATCCCTGCGGCTACTGCCCCTACTCCCGGGGCCAGGCCGTCCATAATGTCGATCAGGTTAAAAGCATTGGTAATCGCTACAACCCAAAGCAAGGTTAGTGGAATGGCCACCCACAACGGAAGCAACGAGAGCTTAATATAGATTGAGGCTTTGACCAATACAGCAGCAGCAATAAACTCTCCCAGAAGTTTCTCTCTGGGAGTAAGCACACCAAAATCATCAATCAGGCCCAGGATGACAATGATCGCGCCCGCCAGGAGGATACCCAGGACTTCGCGGCTGTATTGGTATATGAGGCCAGTGGTCAGGAGGAACGAAAGGTACACGGCTAATCCACCGAGATAAGGAATCGGCTCCGCTTGCTGCTTCAATGGGCCCGAGGGTTTGTCAACGATGCCGAACTTGAGGGCTGCTTGGCGAAAAAGAGGGGTTAGATACAGCGACAAAAGAAAGGCAAGCAGGAACGTCGTTAAATAAAGTAATACCTCGAGTTTTTCAATCCAATCGTGGGTCACGATTTAGAACCGTAGGAACTATCCAATCAACCGGCCTCAGATTTGAGCTGGTGAGTCCCAATAACCGGATCTCCTCCTTGTTTCGATCTATCGGACAAAATAAGACAAATAGGATGAAAATCCCCAGCACCCAAGCAACCCATAGACAAGGGCACGCATGATCCTGCCACGCAGCAAGAGGTCAAAGCCCGCAGCTCCCAAGATCGCATAGCACACCAGGAGACCTAGGGTATAGCTGGCCTTGACTGTACTGTAGATTGGAACGGTCACAAAGATGTAGAGCATAGCCACAACAAAAATCAAGGTACAAAGGGTCGCCAACAAAAGAGGCAACCTTTCTTCTCGGCTCCTCCCAGTTGCAATTGAGACAACTCCAAGCAAAATTCCAATCATTGGTACAAGGGAGAGCAGTATCCCAGACAGCATAAAGTCATAATCCCAGGGCGGCCGGGATTCGTATCGGACAATCGAGCTCAAGTAACCATCGGCCCAAAAGGTTGAATACAAACCGTCCCAAAATCCCACACAAGCAGAGTAGATTGGCTGTCGAAGGGAGTCCCCGAATCTGGTCAACTGTCCTATGGTTCGATATCCTGGATCCTGCCACCAAACTATTGTCCGACTCTGATCCCATCCTCCAATAAACACCCGACCCAGCTTAATGTAGTTACGGAAATAGTACCATCCGGATAGAATGGAAATTGTGAGAAGGTAAATGGCGATCGCCTTGGTTTTGGAAAAAGGAGCCAGGCTAGAGCTCTTCATACAAAGGATAAAGAAAAGCAAAATCGGGAACACCAAAAGGATGGCTGACACCTTGGTGAGCAATGCCAGTCCTAGGAAGAAGCCCGTAACAAAGGCAACTTTCCTGACATGTTCCCACCCTCCTCTCTTCAGCATGGCAAAGGATGCCACTAACGCAGCACTGGAGAACAGCCCCGCAGTTGGCTCGTTCCCAATCCCCTGGCTAATATAAAGGTTCATGGGGACAAGGCCACCCACGAGCATCCCCAAACACTGCAAGTCATTTCTATTCGGGAATACACTTCGAACAGCCATGTAACACAGTTGAATCTGGATTCCGCCGCATAACAAAGGGATGATACGGAGGAGCTTAATAACCGTTCCAATGTCATAGAATGTAGAAAACCAGGAGTAAAGTGGAGCAGACAAATAATAGTAGAGTGGGGACTGGAACATTTGCCAGCCTTCTGTCGCCAAAGGCGCCTGTCGCTGCCTTACCACGTAGAGGATGTATTCAATGTGCCCCCTTGTGTCGAAGCCGATGGTCTCAGGAATCTTGAGAATGTTGTTGCATGCCAATACCATCCAGGCGAGAAGGAGGATCCAACGCAACCAGCTGGCATTGATACGTGCCACGATATTCCGTGAGCTGTGGTTCTTTCTGTGAAGGAGAATCGTTAAGCAAAATACCCCCAGGAAGACAGCTGAATAAATGGTCAACCGCGAAAGCAGGGCGGCTGAAGGGCTCGGAAAACGACGTGAGATGTCCGGATATTGCACTTGGTCAGCAGGAATTGCATTCACCCATTCGATCTCGTCTAAGCTGGCTTCCCAGTTTGGTCCTGTTCCGACATCTAGCCCATGGACATAGGCAAGGACTGCGACCGGCGCATTATAGTTCGTCGCGTGAATTCGCACCTCATGCTGTCCTTGAGTTATGAAGGCAGTGATGTCGATAATGACGGGATCCTTCCAGGACGTGGGTTGCAGGTCAGGGTGTAGCTCTTGGCCGTCGAGATAAACTTCTGATTTCCTGAATGTCCAAATGCGAAGGACAGCCTCGTGCAGGGGCCGATCGATAGTGAATTTTCTCCTGAAAATCACACTCTGGAAGCTAGGTGGACGCCTATACAGGCTCATGGGTTTCGGTATCCTGATCCAGGTTCCTCGACTGCGGGGTAGAAGCATGGCGAGATCGGGGTTTGCGAGCCATCGGGACATCGGATGCCAAAGGAGTATTGCTCCTAAGAAGCAACCCCCAACCAGAATAGACCAATGGTGAGAATGCCGGTTCACTTAGCTACCATTTCTGCTCAAAACAAAACAGCCCGAAGGAAGTGCATTTTGGTCCAAGTATCTCCAGCCAAGTCCTAATTGCTTACAGTCCTTGTGAATGCTGCATCGAGCAAAAAGGACAGCAACTTAGGGGCGGTGACTTGTAGACAGTACCTGGTCTCCACCTTCTTGCGGCCTGCTCTCCCCATGGCCAGGCGCAATTCTGAGTTCAAACCCAACTGAGCCAGGCATTCTACCCATTGACTTGTTGACGAAGCGAAAAATCCATTGATGCCATGCTCTACAATTTGTCGATTCGCTCCGACCGGCGACGCAACCACCGGGAGCCCGCAGGCCATATACTGAATCAATTTGTATCCGCACTTGCCCTGCGCCCAGAGGTCGTCGGGTAAGGGCATAATTCCGACGTCAAAACGTTGGATACTGGATACCTCGGTATCCTCAGACCAGTCCCAATGTTCGATAGGAATCCGACGGAGTGCCGCTCGCCCTGCTCCCACCACAACCAGACGGAATCCTCCAGGGATGCTAAGTTCCTCAAGGGCCTGTTGGATGAGCAGTAAATATGGACTCGTGACAGGAGTTCCTATCCAGCCGATCGTGAAGTCTTTCCCATGCTGCTGCACGTCTTTCGGGAATTTCTGTAAATCGATCACGCTGGGCAGTATCTCCACCCGCTGGGCACGAGAGCTCTCTGCCTTCTCGGCTAGATAGTTGTTGCCTACCACAACTAAGCTTGCATTGCGCATCACAACATCGATTTTGTGCCTCAATACCAAACGTGAAACCGGATTCCTGCTCAAGTCGTATCGATGAAAAACCGCATCATCATAATCGACGACATATGGGATTCTCAGCCAGTTCAAAGTTCGTTCCGCCCAGGCAGGAAACCAAGGCCATAGCTCCTTTTCAATCCAAAGCAGGTCGAACTGGCCGCTTTTGAGAATTACGACGACTCTTTTCAGATAGGCCTTCCCAATCGAGGGCCAGTTTCTGCCCCTGCCAGAATATAGGTCTCGGACGTAGTCGTCTCCCATTAGTGGCGCAACCGTGACTTCCACTCCGTGCGTTTTCAAATACGAAAGGTACTGATAAGAGCGGACACGACTGCTGGCCCCTAGTGGGCCATACCGACTTAACAATAAGCAGTTCATTTCATAGTCAGTTTCAACATCTTCTCAAGCGGAAACAGATCTCGTAGCAAGGAAAGATATAACAACAATTCTCTTCATAGAACTCTTTGGTGTATCGATTCAGGTTGAAGATCGCCTGGAGAATCCTTTTGACACCGTGCCGGAAATAAAAAGGGGGCGAAGATTTAAAAACCAAGCGGGCCTCCTCCAGAGAAAAAAGGTCCTGCCGAGAGTAATTTGGCACTTTCCTGCGGAACAATGGATCTTTGGCAAAGTAGGAGAAGCTATACAGCCCGAAAAAGCTCCGGTGAGTGAAATCAGAGTAATAGTAGGGGTTTGAGAAATGGGGCACTGAAATTTGGACGATTCCTCCCGGCCTGAGAACTCTAGCGATTTCGGTCATGAGCAACCCGACGTCATGGACGTGTTCGAAAAAATGATGCGAATGAACCTGAATAATCGATTGGTTCTTCACTTCACGCAGCACTTCGTAGATGTCACCGACAATATCCACGCAATCATAGTCAATGATGTCAATGCCTATAGAGTGGGAAAGGCGCTTACGAGAACCACAACCCAGTTCCAGGATGCCATCTTCCAATCCAGGCAAAAGGTTCTTCTTGTCCAAGATGCTCATGGCAAGTTCCGGGTCAGAAAAGACCCAATGAAATAACCATACCCCCCAAAGGTCTCCTTGAGTCTTGACGATGAAAAAGTAAGAATTCCCCAGATTAGACGGGTCGTGAGTTCTAGAGTCAAAGTCAACACTAAAAGGGTCATGGCTTCCAAGTAAGAGAAGTGCTTATATCCGTAAAGTATCCTGCTTTGAAGGGAATAATAAAGTCGCTTTGATCTTACCTGTTCAGAACTGCCTCCACCCTTGTGATATATGGAGGTGTCTGCCAAGAAATAGGAAGAGTACCCTTTCTCCTTGGCGCGCAACGAAAAATCAACCTCCTCAAAATAGACGAAAAATCTCTCATCAAACCCATTCAACCCCTCGAACAGTTCGCGTCTTACCAGGAAGTAGGCTCCAATTACCTGCTCAACTTCTCGACTGCGAATGCACTCCTCAGGACCCATCAAGTGGGGTGGAAAAAGACCGGGCAGAACATGGCTGAGACGAGTCATCTTTCCAAAGAGGATCCTCAACGTGGGAAAGCGCGCACAGGATGTCATCGGAGAACCTGCTTCATTTACCAGCCGCACTCCGCAAATGCCCACCATGGCATGGCCAGGATCGGTCAGGAAAGCGATTGACTCTCCAAGTGTGTTCTCGAACAGGATGGTGTCGGGATTCAGGAAAAGCAGGTAGTCGCCATTCGATTCACGTGCTCCCTGGTTGCATGCCACCGCAAAACCGCGATTGACCACGTTGTTGATAAGCAACAAAGGCAGATCGAGGGTTTCGAGGGCATCGGCCGAGTGGTCATTGGAAGCGTTGTCGACCACAACCACGCGGCGCAGTTCCCACTCATTCTTCTTGCACATCACAACCGATTCAAGGCATTGGCGCAGGCAATGACCGGAATTCCAATTTACAATAATGACATCGACAGAGACACCCATTATTTAGTCGTCCCTTCGCACTCCTAGTTATTAATGGTTGAGGATTTGAAAGGACGCCTTATAGAAAGCGCTCCCTGGCTCAGCGACCTTTGACAAGACAAGCCTTTCTTCGGAGAAAGGCTCACAGAAACGACGCAATCCCCGATGTGGTAGCCACATTCCAACTGACGTTCACCATACTGAGAGATTCTGGCATCAGTGTTTCTTGATCAACAAATCCTTTAGTACACTCTGAAATCCATTGGAATAGCGGAAATAGCGGCCCGTGACGATTTCGGCAAGAACCTTGGTAATACGTCTCCATCGCTGGTCCGGAAGACTAGCACGGAACTGAATGTGGGTAGTCTTTTCTTCGATACGAGATAGAACCTGGCACGCACCTATAGAAGGATGCTCCAATAACCTTTTGCGGAGCAACTCGAGTTGGTGGCAGTATGTTTTGTACGGAGTGAAGTTCAAGGTTTTGTGTTCAATCCACTTCTGCATTGGCTCACGTAAGATAGCCCCTACCTGATTTGAGGAGTGCTGACGGTAAAGAATCAGCCGATCTGGAATTGCAGCAATACGAGCCTGAGAGCCTATCATCAAGGCAATCCAACCGTCATGTAGCCACGCCGGTGGAATCGGGAGAAGCAGTTCTCTGAAGCTCGAGCGCAAAGCAAGCGTCGCACCAGCCACCACATTATGCCGAAACAACACCTCAAGCTCTTGTCCCTTACTCATACGTTTCTGCTCCGACATGCTGAAGCCCAAAGCCTGCCAGAGAGTATAACCCAAGGGGGCAAGCGTGGCGTCCACCAGTTCAGCGTCGCTGAAGACGGCTCCGATTTTGGGGGACGACTGGAAGGCAGCCTCCAACACCGCAAGCTTCTTTGGCCGCCAGACATCATCCTGGTCAGACAAAACAATGACGTCCCCCTGACAGAGGCCAATCGCCCGATCGAAGTTCCGGGTGGTTCCCATTGTTTCTGCATTGATTGTCACACGGACTGGGAAGGTTGCCCTGGCAGCAAAACGCCTGGCGATAGCCACCGTATTGTCTTGCGAGACATCGTCGCAGATAATCAGTTCGTCCGGAAGGCGCGTCTGGGCGGCAATGCTATTTAGCTGATCCGGCAAATAGCCGGATCCATTATAAGTACACAATGCGACAGACAGGTTGAACATGTGACTTGGGTAAATGAGCTTTTTGGGTTCTACTCCCCCCAAGCGATCAGACGGCTAGGCTCGTTTCTTGCAGATGGCCATGACGAAATCACTTCCAACCTCCTTACTCGCCATCAACAGGTCCTCCGCCTCAAAGCAAAACTGTAGGAGACTTTTTGTTTCAGGTTCCAGGCTTTGGAAGTTGTGAGCGATGCCGTGAAACAGCATGTGCAGGAGAGTTCCGCCGTACTCTTTGAATTCTACGATTTCGAACGTCCGCCTAAGAAGTTCAGGTATCTGCGCAGATTCCGGGGCCTCTGACGGGTCGGACAAAACCATACTCAAGCGGCTTGGTCTGACCACGGTGGTCTTGACACGTCCTGTCCCCCATTCTCTCCTGTAGCTTTGTGGCAACAGCGTCAATAAGGCCTCGATTGCTTCAAGCTGGCGAGCTGTCCATTGAAACCTGCATGGTCCTACGAACTCATTGACGAAGAAGAGTCCATCGGACTTCAGTGCCCGATTAATCCGGGCCAGCACCGTGGAAACTGGGGAGCAATGATGAAGCGACTGGTTCACCCACGCTACATCATACTGCTCCTCTGAGTAGTCGATCTTCCCTACGTCACCGATATGAAAATCGATGACATCCCCCAATTTCATTTGTTGGGCCTTTTCGTAGGCTCTTTCGACCCTCTCCAGAGAGATATCGTAGGCTTGAATACTGTGGAATCCTCCCAATTGAGCAAAGACAAGTTCATGCTCTCCGGTGCCACAACCGAGGGAGAGCGCTTTCAGCCCCACTCTGCCGGCGAGGTACTTGCTATGCAAATAGTGCTCGAAGCCGAGCTCTTTCTCTCCGGTAACGAGGAGACTCCACCTTTTTCTCACTTCGGGTATGTCCCACCAGTGAATCGGTGGACTCTGGATATGTTGCCACGAGATGGTAGTTTTCTCTGTTCGACTCTTCAGGATCTGCGACAACGTTTTTCTCATTTTGGTCGGTTGAAGTTGCCTGACAAGTCTGAACAGATCTCCAGTATTGATCAGGTTATCGAACATCGATAAGACCCCGAAGAACCAAGTGTGGCTACCAGTGTCACGAGCGAACTAAGGGAGACATGTTTTCTGGTGACAATCCTATGGCTTGACTCTCATTATTGTCTCCAGAAATACTGCGGACAGTCGCTCCTCTGTGAACAGTGACGGTACCTCGGAGGGCCAGTTCCCCGCGGTACAAGCCTCAAGAAAACTGATGACCGCTGTTGTCGACCTCGGTGTTAGCCAGGGGTCGACCAGGAAGAATTGTGACAGGCCTGACGCCGCTTGCCAAACTGCACTTCCATCAGGTGTGACTGCCAGGACTGGCTTTCGTGCAACGAGGTAGTCGTAGAACTTTAAGGGAATGGTCGGGGGAACCACGGTCAATAGCAGCAACCCATCTGCAAGTGATAGACGAGATGACAACGCCTCTCGAGACACGGCTGGCTCAATTACGATTTCCCACCCCTTGTCTTCCAATCGTCTCCTGTAACCTTGTAGGTCATCTCTGTCTTGAGGTTCGAGTGATCCAATGAATGTCAGTTTGCCCTTCATGCTCGTCGTTCGCACCCCTTCAAGAAAGGGTTCCAATAGGAAACCCGGTCTTCGAGTTCTCCTGGAGCCAGTGAAACGTCCCGCGTGGACAAGGTCAAGACCGGCTGGACGGTGGGCTAAGGCAGTTGAGATTCGACCGTTGCTGGATGGCAGAGGGCATACGTTGTAGAGAACCGTGATCTTCCCTTTGGTGAAGGGAAGTCTTCTTTCCATCAATTCCTTCCAGGCTGGCGAACTAACAAAAACATGATCGGCAGCTCTAATAATCTTTTCCTCCCAACGGCCTTCGCGCCAGCGCTGAATAGAAGATTGATACAACATGGGACGGAGTGGCTCGTCGAGCCAGCCGTCCCGCATGTCAATAATCAGCCGGGAGTGCAGCCGATTCGCCAATAAATATGAGCCCACATGGGAAGACTCGGGAGGATTTGAGGAGAGCACCCAAGTGGCTGACGTGGCATGCTTCACGACGAGTGGGTGTCGTGCTGCCCGACGAGCCCAAACAACACCAGGATCTGGAATCAGGAGCAGATGCGCTGCAAGTCGGCGCAACCGATTAGGGCGGCGGCGAGAGGTGAACTGATAGCCACGTCCCTCCTCCACATCACCATGCAGACCCAGTGGGTCCGCAATGGTGATCTCCACCCCCCAAGAGGTGTTTACACTCCGATCAGATCCTCCAGCCCGTACAAGAATGGTTGTGATCTGTTGAGTCGAGAGCCAACGGATGAACCCACTGATCCTGAACACGCCAATGAATCTGGAATTTCCCCAGAAAGGTGCAATCACCACCATCTTCTTCTTTGAACTCATTGAATCCTCGTTATCCTGAATGTTATCGATAGTGGCCTCTCATCGCTGTCTGAAGCAAATCCAGACTTCTTTTTCGCATTCTACGGAAACACGATTCAGTAAGGCAGGTGGCAGTAGTTTCTCTTTGCTAATTGTCCATGTGGAGAACCCTCCGTCACTTAAACGGAGAAGGAAGTCTCTGCCATACTGACGGACATGGTCAGCTTGTCCGTAATGGAACGTTCTACCTTCGGCACCTCTGATCGATGGGTCCTCACGTGTCAATTTGCCTTCGATAGGTACTTGAATGCTGGCCCATCCATTTCGTTTGAGCACTCTCTGAAGCTCGGCCAAGGCCCTGCGATCGTCGGGAATATGTTCCAGTACGTGGTTGCAGATCACAGCGTCGAACGTTTCGTCGGTGAAGGGGATAGCTGTTATATCCGCTTGCAACATAAAGGATCCACCTTCTATGCCTACCGAAACATACTCGAACCGCCTGCGAAGCTTTGGTTCAAGGCAGGCCTCAGGGGCTACGTGCAGCAACCGCCCGCCTGACGACAACTTGTCTTCCTTCCAGAGTTGGACTAAGACAAGCCAAAGGAGACGATGGCGTTCTAGGGAACCGCATCCAGGGCACAGTGCGTTAGCTCGAGAGACAATCCCTGCCGGGCAAAGCATTCGGAAATGCCCGCGGCAGATTGGGCAATAATATCTTGTGCCGGCGTACCAGGTTCTTCTGAAGAGTTCCCTTAACTTAGGAGAGACCATAACGCTTTGGCAAGAAATCAGCGAATCCCAAGCAACTCCTGGCTTTATACATTATCACCGCTTATGAGTTCTGGATCTCACGATAGATACACGCTAGGCGCCCTGCTTGCGTCACTGCATTGTATTCTGCTTCCACGTGTCGACGGCCCTGCATGCCCATCTCGGGCCATTTCTCCGGGTTCTCAACCAGCCAAAAAAGATTATTTACTATCCCTTCAACGTCTCGTTCTTCGGCCAAGAGTCCACTCTGGCCATGTTTCACAATCGCGGGGATATCGCAATGGTATGTACTGACAACCGGCATTCCTGTAGCCAATACTTCAATGAGACTTACTGGCGCACCACCTTCAGTGTCACCGTCGATTGACGTTATACTGGGAGACAAAAAGATGTGATGTCGATAACACTCTTCCAGAAAAACATTATAAGGCTGAAACCCCAGCAGCCTCGTTGTGTTACGCATTCTGTACCTATCGATTGTGTCTAGGATTCTTTGTTTTTCAGAATGGTTGCGAGATTCGTGGTCGGCATCACCGATAATAGTTGTGGTAATTGGAACATCCTGCTGCAGGCGTCCCAGGGCTTCCAAGGCGTAAGGGATACCTTTCTTCTCCCGGAACGAGGCAGCTATTAGCACGCGCAAGTCTTCTGAACGCTCCCAGAACCTTGGTCTAAAATCGATGCAGTGGACAGGCACACCAAGATGATGAACCTTAACCAGAGCCGGAGGGCACCCCAATTCCACCAGACATTGTGCCATGTGCGGCCCCTCGCATAAGACGCCATCAACTTGGTCAAATAACTCCATGTACCTTTCCCTCCAGACGGCATCCTGCCTTGGGAGATAGTTTACGTCCAGCCCGTAAAAACTGACAAGGTGCCTGAGTCCAGACTGCTTTGCGGCTTTGGAGTTAATCCAGCCGACATTACCGAAATGAGAGTGAAGAATCTTGGCATGATGTTGTCGTGCGGCTCGAATCAAAAATCCAAGATGCCGCCGGACCCCAAATTTCCGCATGGCCCTGTCAAAATATTGCATGTAAAAGGGAACCTCGGCAAAAGCATGCAAGTTGGCTATGGGGAATTGCTGTAGATTCAAGGTCTCTCGGCAGAGGATATGACTCTCTACTGTGGACGGCAACAGCCGGATTTGATGGTAAAGCCAGGGTTGGGTTTGCGGCAGCCAGCAAGGAACGTCATGGCACACTACAACTCTATTGTCTATCTTGGATTTGACAGCCATTGTTCTTTCCTTGCTTCTCCAACCGACTCGATGAAATGTGACAGTGGCTTAGAGACACCGGACCACCCCCTCATGCCATATGGATCGTCATCTCCATGTCGTGCAGAGAGGAACAAGCATTGGTGGCAAACCAAGCCTTAGTTTGTCGAAATCGGATAGGAAGCCCATGTATGACTCTTGCTTGGTTATTGGACTTCATACCCTAGGCATTAATCCAGAAAACAAAAGGCATCACATGTTCTCTAAATCTGTTCTCGGAGCATATCAAGCAAGCGAACAGATTGCTGGCGATTGATGAACCAACTCGAAACCAAGTATACAATTCCTCCCACAGCAACCATTAGCGTCAGTGCGGCAAAGGAAGGGATCCTGAAAACAAAACGGGCCTTGAGGAAAGAAAGCACTACATACATCACTAGGCTGCTTGCGAAAGGGCGCCAAAGTGTGACGGCAAGGTCGGCGACCGGGAGGTCGATTAAACGAAAGGAAATAACAAAACTTGGACCCGCCAAGATGAAAGACATGACAGCATAGCAGGTCGCAACGCCGTAAATGCCCCAGCGCAATCCCACCAGAAATGAAATGATTGTCAGCACACCGGCGACGACTCCCCAACGAAGCATCAGATCTGTTCTTCCTTTAGCCTGATAAATAGCTCCAACTGTAGTTCCGATTGATTGGATCATGCCTACTGGCACCAAAATTAACAAGAGCTTGGGGACAGGTGCCCATTGCGGTCCAAACACGGTGAAGACAAACAGGTCACGGGTGACGAGCAAGCCGAATGCCATAGGAAAAGAGAGGAACGCAATCGCGCTAGACACATTCAAGTATGCACGTCGAAATCGCGATTCCGTGTCTTGGAGTTGCGAGTAGACAGGAAACATGACTCTCCCCACCACATCTGACATGACTTGGATGGGATAGTACATAATGCGATAGGCCAAAGCGTAGAAACCCAGATTGCCTGGGCCAAGATACCTCCCGATCAGGAAGTTGTCCGCATTTCTCGCAAGGTAATTGAAGATATTAAAGCCGGTCAAGTTCAGGCTGTACCAGCCAATGGTTTTGACGGCCGACGCCTTAAAAACGAACCGGGGAGCCCAAGGGCTAAGGATCCACTGCAGTACCGATGTGACTAGGACAATTGTCAGGGTCTGAAAGATTAGACTCCAACTGCCTGCTCCCCAATAAGCCAGCCCAATGCCGACCGGAGCACCAACCGCGACAGCGGCCATCTCAGTCTTTGCAATGGTGTGAAAAGCCAACTGTCGTTGCATTAATGCTTGTTGTACAGTACTGAAGCTGGAAATCAAGAAAGTGAACGCGAGCACCTTGAGCATGAGGACGATCCGCGTATCGTGAAAAAGTATTCCAAACACCGGAGAGAGCACAACAAGACCTCCCGTGGCTGCGAAGCCTATGGCAACGTTGGTCCAAAACACGCTCGAAGCTATCTCTTCGGGGAGATCCCGCGCCTGGATGATGGCCGCCGAAGTACCCAAGTCTCTGATGAGTCCCAAAAACCCGACAGCAATGGTTGCCATCCCCACCAGTCCGAAATCCGTCGGTGTTAAGAGACGGGCCAGGATGACCACGGAGGCGAAATGCAGAAATTGTTTTCCGATGTTTGAGACAAATGACCATTTGACCCCAGAAGAAGCAGACTGTCTTAGACTCACAATGACTTCTTTCTGGCGACCACAAGGTACATCAATGTCCATTGTTCGGTTCTATCAATTCTGTCCACCCCGAAGGATATAAGCTGAGTGAGTAGTCCCACAAGGTCGACAAGGTGCAACCAGCGGAGAGGCCCGCGATTGAAGCGATAAAGGTTATACACAAATAGTTGCCCAAAGGTGCCCCAAAATCCTGAAAGAGCATTGATCTCGACGATCTCAAACCCAACCTTCTCAAATAGATATTTCAATCCATACCTACTGAACCTAAAGAAGTCTCGAGGTTCCTCATGAAGGTGCCAGATGAACGGGACAGTATACAGAGCATATCCACCAGCCCGCAAAAGGCGATGGCATTCCCGAAGCGCTACCTCTGGCTCCTCAAGGTGCTCCATGACCGATGTGCACAACACCGAGTCAAATGACTGGTCATCAGCGGGAATTCTGTAAGCCGTTCCCCAAAGGTCAACATCCTTTGGGCCATGAAGAGTACCAGAATGGTCAATTCCGATGTGTTCAGTCACCAAGGATGAAAGCACTTGCCTGAAAGGCTTGGTTCCACAGCCGATATCGATGAGTCTGCCGCAGAGATACTTCTTTGCGGCTCTAACGACTTCGCGATCGTGAATATAGTGGACTAACAAGTTTCTGATTTGGCGTACCACAGTCTTCCTACCCAGGGTGTGAAGCTGCTTGACGTCACGAGCCGGGTCAAGCCTAAGATGGATAAGACAAATTACATCGCGCCGTCCCAAGGTTTCAGGAGCCAACGAGACACAAAAGCAACTTGGGAGAGATCAAGCTGGTGAACGATAATAGTGAAGTCCCAGTCTCCTATTCACTGCCCATTCATCGAAGCGTCTTATCCGCAGGGCTACTAGTCTATCGCTCAAGCACGATTGGTCGTTCAGTCTGTCAAGACTCCGTTTTCTTATAGGCAATGCAGCTTGCGGAGGCACTCAGCCTTTGCCACTTAGTCACTTTGAGCAGGAGTGAGACGAAGTACCGTTCAGCCTGGCTGTTGCCAAAGAAACTTCGTGGGGAGTTCCAGGGGACGATCCTCTCAAACCCTTTCGAAGATAACAAATGGACCAATTCTCGAGGGGAATACATGTGAAGGTGCGTAGGATCAGCGCTTCGTTCAGCCTTGTTGAACCGGCTAGGTGAAGCCACAAACAACATTCCTCCGGGACGCAGCACCCGACGAGTTTCCTCCAGGCACGTGACGGCGACCCCGGGTTCCAGATGTTCGATCACTTGGTTGCATACAACTGTCTGAAAGATGGCATTCCCAAAAGGAAATGGCTGGCTCAACATATGCAACAGAATCTGAACCCCCGGGCATCGAACCTGGGCCGCCTCGATAGCCTTGCTAGATCCTTCTAAACCTTCACAATTCAAACCCCAACGCACGGCACACTCAACAAATAGTCCAATTCCTGCTCCCACATCCAGGATCGGACCTGGCTCAGAGAATCTGACGATCAGGGAGAGTATATCCCTGTAAAATCTCCAATCTCGAGACGAATAGAATCGTTCGAAGTACTGCCCTGTTCCGATTCCCCCATTAATGGAGTATTGCTGTGACGTAGCTATGTTTTTCTCCCAGCCATGATGGAAATTCGTTCTCCAAGATCAAAATAGTCATGCAAATGCGCAAGATGTACAAAAGGGAACATCAGTTCATAATCGCCGAATTGTCGAAACACCCAGTGCGTCCCGTTTTGCAAGGGAGAAGTATTCTCGACCAGGAACAAAAGGCCCCTATCTTTCAAAACCCTTCTAATTTCAGCAATTGTGTTGACCAGAGTGATGCCAACTATGCCGCCTAACACAAGACAAGACCATACAACGTCCACTGACTTATCACAGAGTGGAATGTTCCCCTCTTTCATGATTTTGTATTCCACATTCGGAGTTTTGGGTGCCATGGCGATCAATGCGGGAATGGGATCAGCACCTATTACCAAGCCTCCATTGATAATTGAAGCCAGTTCCGAGCTGAACCGCCCAGGGCCACAGCCAAGGTCGAGAATCACTTTGTCTGATGGCAGCAGAACTTGCTGGAGACAAGGGAAAATCTCTTTGTGCTGAAAATCTGTAATAGCGTCGTATTCATTTTGGCCGTGGTTTATATTCAGAACAGCTCTTTTGCCATAACACTTTACCCGGCTCTGCCAGTAAGAGACCCCTGTCAATTCTTGCTTCCGACGGAAGCTGAGCCAAATCCATCTTTCGATGATTCTTCGGATTAACGATCTTTCCACAATATAGTTGACGTGACCGCCTGAACAACGTCCTGCCTGTCCTGGGTATATAGCTTCGGAGACAACGGTAGGCTCACAGTCTTCCTCCCGATGCACATTGCATTCGGGTAGTCTTCGGGTTTCCAATCAAAGGTACTTTGGTAGTATGGGTGTTCGGGAATACTCAAGTAGTGCACCCCCACTCCGATGTTTTCCCTGGTCATGGCCTCAAGAAATTGGTCTCGTTCAATCCCGGCGTGTACAGGGTCGATTAGAATGGTATAGAGATGATAGGCATGTCGTATCCACGGCTCGGGATCTGAGGGTAAACCGACGGGTAATTCGCTTAAGGCTTGATTATAGTAATTCCAGATCTCACGTCGGCGAAACCAGTTCTGATCCACCCGTGCCAGTTGGTGGATTCCAATGGCGGCTTGGAGGTCCATCATGTTGTATTTGAACCCGCATTCCACCACCTGATAATGCTTGTATCCCTCATCACTGTAGCGTTTCCAGGCGTCATGGCTCATTCCATGGAGAGCCAGCACCTTGATGCGAGCTGAATCTTCTTCCCTCCGGGCAAGTACCATTCCCCCTTCCCCAGTAACTACGTTCTTGGTCACATAAAAGCTGAAACACCCAAAATCTCCAAACGTGCCCACTTTGCGCCCCTTGTATTCAGCTTCAATGGCGTGGGCGCAGTCCTCTATGACCTTCAAGCCGTGACTCTCGGAAATCGAACACAAGGAATCCATGTCACAGGATCTGCCAGCAAAATGAACAGGCAGGATGGCACGCGTTCTGGGGGTAATCCTGGCTTCCACCTGTGCCGGATCGATGGTCATAGTCCTGGGATCCACGTCAGCCAGCACAGGAGTGGCCCCTGCATGGATGATGGCATTGACGGTAGCACAAAAGGTCAAGGCAGAAGTAATGACCTCGTCGCCCGCCTTGATGCCCGCAGCAAGCAGGCTGAGATGCAGGGCAGCCGTGCAGGAGTTGACTGCGACCGCAAATTCCGCACCTTTGTAAGCCGCGAATTCCCTTTCGAATTGGGCCACCTTGGGCCCGGTTCCCAGCCATCCCTTCTTCAGGGAGTCTACAACTTCCTCAATTTCAGCGTCTTCAATAACCGGAGCGCCAAAGACTAGAAACCTGTCTTTGGTCCGAACGGGGCGGAATTCCTTCTTATTCTTCATAGAGTGCCTCAAGAGTTCTCTCAATAGCATGACTCCCGAGGAAAATGGTTTACGAAGATGGGGGCCACGCTCCGACCGGGCATCGAGCCCTGTCCGGCGGACTTGCCGCGCAGGAGTGCGGCTCCCACTTTGAAGAGCCCATTTTCACGTAGGTACCTTAAGTATGGACAATCTGCTCCAACCATCCTTAGAATGAAACTCTGAATGGACCTTTCGGGCATAACCTGCGAATCTAGCCCGAAGGTTAGCTATCTCAAGACTCACAGATCGTAAGATAATCGACCCAACTGCGTGATACCAGCTAGGCGACACGAGATCAGCATTGAATATGACCGTCCCGAAACTCATGCGGTTCGGGTCAAGGCGGAGATTACCCCATTGATTTGGCGAAGAGCTTTAGTGGTATCGCTCTTAATGGTTGCCCCTGTCGCCACCCCTTCGGCCAACCTGGACGATCTGAATAGCACTATTAATTCCCTTCAAAAGAAATACTCAAAGGTCATAGACCTCCGCATGGACTTTATTCAGACGTACAAAACACCACGAAGGCCTCCACGGACGGAGACCGGGATTCTTTACCTTCGCCGTCCCGGCATGATGCGTTGGGAGTACCATTCTCCCAGTGAAAAGCTCTTTGTATCCAACGGGAAGGACATTTACTTTTATCTCCCCGAAGAGCAACAAGTTCAGAAGACCACGGTCAAAGAAAGCCGGGACCAGCGTCTGCCCTTTCTTTTTCTCCTTGGCAGAAGCAATCTAAGGAAGGACTTTTCTAAAATAGAATGGGCTAACGAGCAAAAGTCCTTTTTTGCTGGCAACCGCATCCTTTACGCTTACCCTAAGAAGAATATCGACGATTTTTCAAAAGTCCTTATGGAGTATGAACCTGGAAGGGTTCAACTGCAACGGGTCATTATCTTTGACATTGATGGATCAACGAGCGAATTCGTTTTTACCAATATCAAGGAAAATTCCGGACTCAGCCCCAAGCTCTTTGAGTTTCATATTCCAAGCAACGTCGAGGTGATCGGCTCGGGGGAGAACCAGTAAAACTCAGCACAACCCAGACCCTTCGTAGCGATGGGGGTCTCACCAGTGCAATCAAAAGTGACGTACAGAGGGCGAGCATCGTAACCCTAGCCTGAAAGGCCGGAATAGCTCAGCCAAGGCAGAGCGAGTGTTGGTAACAAGCGCCGCCCTAGCTACAAGTACCCCTAAAACGTCCCCGGCCCTGAAAAGGCGAAATGGAGACCTTGAACCTCAAGGTTCTTGCGCTCACAGCCAACCCCCTTCCTCCTCAACATTGGGTTGATTTGGTCCAGTTTGTCATTCCGCTCTTTCAGAGCTTTCTTGTCCTTCCAATCCCTAACCCAAGGCGTTGCGGCCGGCAGTCGCCTGCCGGCTCCTGCTTTTCGTCCGCTCTGCCCTGGGCTGGATTATGTCGGCCTTTCAGGCCTCGCACATCAATATCCTAAGAAATTGACATCGATCCTTCACCCCAGGTCGAAGCTCGGGACAGAAGTCGCTTCGCTTGTCCTCTGGCCTCTGCTATCCTAGCCTTTCAGGCCAAGTGGGGAGTCGCTAGGTCGCCGAGAAACCCTGACCCAGCTTCTCCGTTGTACGCCACTTTTGACTGCACCTGTCGCTTCACGCGGATGTGGAGATCCCATGGGGTCTTGGTTTATAATTAAGTATTAGTGCTCTTGATTCCAGGAATCACGATGCCTGAATTTCGATGTCGGATTGCCAACGGTAATGGGGAAATACTCACCTCCAGCTACAACTCTCCCTCAGAGGCTGAACTGCGCCACCGGTTGACTGACCAAGGCTATTATATTTATTCCATCAAAGAAAAGGGCAGAATCGCCTCCCTAGGTTTCTCTTTTCAGGCCCGAACCAGAAAGATCAAACCGACAGAATTCATTATCTTTAACCAGCAGTTTGTAGCTTTGATCCATGCGGGACTACCTATTCTGAAATCATTGGAACTCCTCACCCAGCGAGTCAAGAACGATCGATTCCGTGAGATGCTGAACGATGTGTCAGGCCGCGTTAAGTCCGGTGCGTCATTATCGGAGTCTTTTGAGGTTCAGGGTGTCTTTTCCAAAGTCTACACAGCCTCCCTCTACGCTGGTGAGAAGAGCGGGAACTTGGAGGAGGTCATCAGGCGCTTCATCGAATACCAACGAATCGTTACCCAAACGAAGAGTAAAATCATATCGGCATTAACTTATCCTGCTATCCTCACGTTCCTGCTGGTAGTGATGGTTACCTTCATCCTATCGGTCGTTGTTCCTCGATTCACAGAGTTCTATTCCGGCTTGGGGGCACAGCTTCCCCAAATTACTTTAGTACTAATCGCTGTCTCCAATGCGGTTAGTGGGCATCTAGTCAGTGGAGTGGTTTCTTCCATTGCTGCCGTCGTGGCGGTCCGATTCTGGGTTGGAACCCCGCGGGGCGGAATCTACCTGGACGGCCTCAAACTGAGACTCCCCATCATTGGCGACATTTGGAATAAGTTTGCCTTTTCTCAGTTAAGCCGGACTCTATCCACCTTGCTTTCGGGGGGCATCCCGCTGGTCAATTCTCTTGAAATCGTGGCAGACTCCTCGGGAAACCAGGTGATTACCCAAGCGGTGAAATCTGCGATCACTTCAGTGAGGGAGGGACAATCTCTATCCAAAAGCTTAGAGCTGAGTGGTATTGTCCCCGATCTGGCCATTGAGATGGTGCAGGTCGGCGAATCCACGGGCTCTCTTAGCGATATGCTCAGGTACATTGCCGACTTCTACGATGAAGAGGTTAATGTTCGTCTCAGCCGGTTGTTTACTTTTATCGAACCGGCTCTGCTTGTTGTTCTGGCGAGTATCGTGGCTTTTGTGCTGATTGCCCTCTACTTGCCGATCTTTAATTTAGCAGGTACGTTAAAGGTATAGGGGACAGGTTAGAGAAGAAAGAGAAAACTGGTGGAGAGGATTCAGTCGCACAAGGATTTGGTGGTATGGAAGAAGGCTATGGATCTTGTGGTCGAGGTGTATAGGCTGACAATTTATTTCCCTCAGTCAGAGAATTTCCGTTTGGTCTCGCAGATCACTCGGGCTGCAGCGTCAGTTCCGGCCAATATCGCAGAGGGGCATGCGCGAGCTACTCGAAGGGACTTTGCCAACTTCTTGGCGATCCCCAAAGGCTCTCTGATGGAAACTGAGACTTATATTATGTTGGCGCAAAGACTGAATTATCTAAAGGCAGAACAGGTAACCCCGATTTTGAGTCTTATAGTTGAGATTAGTAAGGTGCTTACCTCTTTGAGAAATAAGTTGATCCAGTGACCACTTTAGGTGGAAGTGGTTAACTGTTCCCTGTAACCTATGACCTGTAACCTAAAACCATGAATCAGAAAACTCTAAATCTGTCGGAAACGAAAACGCAAACCAAGTTGGATCCGAAGCCTACCCGGCAGGATGAAGAACGAGAAGCGCGCCGGCTGGCTGAGCGCTATCGCTTGGAGTTCGTTGACCTCAAGAATTATCCGATTGATCCTGAGTTGTTTCGCACCATTCCGGCAGATCTGATGTTTCGATACAATTTTGTGCCCCTAAAACCGGTTGGTGCGAGGCTTATAGTCGCCGTTGCTGATCCCAGCGAATTGTTGTTGACTGATGAACTGGGGGTGCTGCTTAACAAGAAGCTCCTTGTAAGGGTGGCTGCCCCCTCCCAGATTGGCGATATCCTGAAAAAGAGCGAATCGTCCCAAAGGGTATTGGAGGAAGCAACAGAAGGATTCACGCTGGATTTGATCAAGGAGAATGAGGCGGGCGAAGAGATCATATCCATCGAAAAACTCACCAGTGAGGCCGAGAACCCGATTATCCGGTTGGTCGATTCAACCATCTTCAATGCGCTGGAGCGCCGTGCCAGCGATATCCACGTTGAAACCGGAGACAATGAGGTCATCATCAAGTACCGGGTTGACGGCGTCCTGCAGCAGGCCATGCAGCCCATTGCCAAAGAACATCATTCGACCATCATCTCGCGCATCAAAGTCATGTCAGAACTCGACATCTCCGAGCGCCGCATCCCGCAGGACGGCCGATTCCGTGTGCGGTACAAAGGCCGCTTGATCGATTTTCGAGTGTCAATCATGCCATCTATCCACGGTGAGGACGCAGTGTTGCGCGTCCTGGATAAGGAGGCGATGAGTGAAAAATTCCGGCAACTAAGCCTCGATGTCGTCGGCTTTTCGGAGGCGGATCTCAAAAAATTCCGCCGCTACATCAGTGAACCCTATGGAATGGTGCTGGTCACCGGGCCGACCGGCAGCGGGAAAACCACGACCCTTTACGCGGCTTTGTCGGAAATCAAGAGTGACGAAGACAAGATCATCACGATCGAGGACCCGGTCGAATACCAGATCCGCGGAATCACTCAGATTCCTGTCAATGAGAAGAAGGGTCTCACTTTTGCCCGCGGTCTGCGGTCCATTCTGCGCCACGATCCCGACAAAATCATGGTTGGGGAAATCCGAGATCCCGAGACGGCCCAAATCGCAATCCAGTCAGCCCTGACGGGGCATTTAGTGTTCACGACAGTTCACGCCAACAACGTGGTCGATGTGCTGGGCCGTTTCCTCAACATGGGGGTCGAACCTTACAACTTTGTGTCGGCCCTCAACTGTATCCTGGCACAACGCCTGGTTCGTGTCATTTGCGAACAGTGCAAACACTCAATGAAACAGGGCGACCGCGCGTTGTCCGAATCCGGCCTCGACCCCAAGCTTTATATGGATCATCCGTTTTACGAAGGAATGGGCTGTCTGGACTGCGGCGGTACGGGATACCGAGGACGTACCGCAATCCATGAGTTGCTCGATCTTTCCGATCGAATTCGCGAGATGATCCTGGAGAGGAAGCCTGCTTCTGAAATCAAACGAGTGGCTCATGAGGAAGGGATGACGTTCCTCAGGGAATCTGCCGTGCAAAAAGTCCTGGCAGGGGAGACAACTCTGAAAGAAATTAACAAAGTTACATTCATCGAGTAATTCATGGCTTTAAAGAGGTTCAACGAGCGCATCTACAAATTCTTTCAGCCTGGCTTGCCTCCAATCAGTTGCGAGATTTCTCAGGAATTTGTCTCCGTGGTACGCCTCAACGCCAAGGACCCCGCTATTGTCGAACGCTCAGTAGTGACTCCAATTCCAGAGGGTTTAGTGACTCCCTCACTCAGCCAACCCAACATCAGATCAATTCCGGATCTCTCGGATCTCTTGAAGTCGAGCCTGGCAAGGGCTGAGATCAAGACCAACAAGATTTCTGTGGCCGTCCCTGACAGTTCGGTTAAGGTGGCTATTCTCAGCTTTGACAAACTCCCCGGCAATGAAAATGAGAGGCAACAACTCTTAAAATGGCGGCTGAAGAAGACTACCCCGTTCAATGTGGAGGACTCTCACGTTGCCTATTATCAGCAACAAGGGGCGAACGGCAAAATCAGTGTTGTGACGGTGGTTGTTTACCGGGAAGTTCTCGCGCAATACGAAGCTCTCTTTCGAGGTCTAGGGATGCAAGCCGGTTTTATTACTCCGGCGTCATTGGCGGCTTTTGAACTGCTGGCGCGCTCGGAACCTTCGGCTTTGAAGGGATCGATTCTCTTCGTGCACTGGAATAGTTCGTCTCTTTCCGCCCTGATAGTGCGAGAGACCTCCGTTGTGTTCTTCCGCCATCTGGATTACTTCGACGGGGAAGGAAGAAATGGAGCTGGCTTGGAGGCTTCGAACGTAGCAGAAAGAGAACGAGAATCCATCTACGACGAGATCCACCCTTGTCTGATGTACTATCAAGACAAACTAGGGGACGTCGGCGTGGATAAGATCTACATCCTGGCACGCCAGGAACTGGGGCTGCCAAGTCTGGAATTCCTTTCACAGAAAACGGGAAGCCCTGTAGTGAATTTGGATCCCTTGCATTTGTTCCGCAGCCACCCGGCGGGGTACCTGCCAATGTCGAAGAATGCGTTGGCACCCGCGCTGGGCCTGGCCCTGGGGAGCGCCTAAATGATAAGGGTCAACCTGAATCTATCGTCCAATCCGTTTGTCAATAACCGGAGTTTTTACTTGTTAGCCGGGTGCCTCTTTTTGCTCTTGGTTGGCCTGTCTTACTGGAATGTTGCTTTGCAGCGGAAGGTTCACGCTCGGAAGGTCAAGATGGACTCGTCACTCAGTCAAAGCCGGGAGCAGTTTGGGAAGATGGAGCGGGAAGAAGAAGAGATTAAATCACGGCTCCTGAAGCCTGAGACAGCCGATTTCCTGGAAACGGTCGAGTTTGTGAATCAGTTGATCGAGAGAAAGACCTTTTCCTGGACGGCACTCTTAAACGATTTGGAACAACTGACCCCGGGGAGTATTCAGGTGGTGTCCATCCGCCCCAGAGTGGTCAAGAATGAATTCGGAATTGAAATCACAGCGAATGCCCGGAACAGCGCTGATTATATCGAGTTTATAAAAAACCTGGAGAATTCTGACAAGTTCCAAAACCTAACACCCATTTATGAGGATTTGTCCAAGACTCCCGGGTTTTCTGGGAAGCAGATTTCTATCGCTGTCAGGTACAAACGATGATTGTTAAAGAGAAACCTCGACGGCTCATTTACGGTTTGCTTCTTGCATTGATCGCCGCAAATCTCCCTCTCTATCTCGTCTTTGTTCGCCCCGAAGGCGAAGCTGTTTCAATTGAAGCCCAGAGAATAGAACAGGCAAGCGTGGAACTTCGCGAAAAAAAATCGTCCATTAACACAGTGAAAGAAATTGAAGTGAAGTTGGCAGAGTCACGCAAGGCCAGGAAGGAGTTAGGGACTCGTTACCTTTTCTCCAGGAGCAAGGTCAGTTCCGAACTCCTCAATGAATTGGATCAGATCTGTGCTCAAGCCGGGTTGCTGCGCAATCGGGTGGCTTTTAGCTATGGTGCTGAATCGGAATTCGGCTACCAGCGGCTTTCTCTCACCCTACCTGTACAGGGCACCTATTCGAATATAAGGAAATTCCTTAATGTTCTGGAAAGCCGATCTAAACTGATCATAGTGGATTCCATGGTCCTGCAATCCGAAAAAGAGGGCACTGGCTTGATCCAAATGGACATGAATTTGTCTACTTACTTTCCTGTGCAACCATGAAGACTCCCAAGCAGAAGAGGCAGATGGCTATTCTCGGAGTACTGGGTCTGGGGCTGGCGACGAGCCTGTACTATGCGATTCGAACATCCAATTCCGGGCTTCAACTCAGTCTTACTAAGCCGGCGGCCGGCTCCGGCCGTGCTCTGCAGGGGTTGGTGATCGAGCACAGTCGGGCCAGAGGGAAAAAAAGTATTTCCCTGGTGGGCGTCGACCCGAAAATCCATTTGGAGAGACTCGCCGGATTTAGTCCAGGAATTCCCTTGAATGCCCGGAACATGTTTGCGTTTGAATCTGCACCTCCCCCGACTGAGGGGAAGTCCAAAGCCGGGAAAGGCTACCGGCCAGGGGGACCATCAGAAGAAGCAAAAGGCGGGACTCCACCTCCTATTGCTACGCCTGTCGGACCACCTCCACCGCCGCCGGTGGTCATCAACTTGAAGTTTTACGGTGTGAAGGTCGATCTGGAGACCAAGAAACGTCAAGGTTTCTTTGCCGATGGTGACGCGATGTACCTGGCAGGAGAGGGTGATCTGGTTGGGAACCGTTATCGAATTTTGAAAGTGGCTGAAGCTTTCGCCGAGATTGAGGAAGTCAGCAGTAAGGCTCACCGCCAGCTACCTATGGTAACGCAATGAGGGGACAGAAGGTGGAGAATAGGGAATAGGGGCTAGCGGCTAGCGGTTAACACCTGACACCCAGCACCCAGCGCCTGTTCCCACTCCTGACTGAATTGAATTCAAGAGTTATCGTTAATACCCTATGGCTCGAATGGGCAAGTTTACCGGTGAAGTTGGCTTTTCGTTGGCCACAGTGATGGTGTTCACAACCATCTTGCTGGTGGGGCTTTCGGAAGCTGTAGTCAACTGGCAAAAGGCCATGCAACGTGAAAGAGAAGAAGAACTCATCTTTCGCGGCAAACAGTACATCCGTGCCATTGGTCTCTGGCAGAGGAAGTTCCCCGGTACACTCCCCACTACCATTGACGCCCTTCTAAATACCAACAACACCAGATTCCTCAGAAAGCGCTGGAAGGACCCGATCACCAATTCTGAAGAATGGCGATTAATTAAGATGAATCCGGACGGCACTATTTCGGGGCTAACCATTGTGCCCAGTACCGTCAGCACTCGGGACGTGAATATTCCGGGCGCGCCAACCGCGGGGCAGCGGTCGACGACGGGGAATCCTCTGTCGATCTCTCCAACCGGGGGCTCATCAACAGGAACACAACTTGGCGGACAAGGACTGGGGACCCAGGGCAATCCGTTAAATATGGGTTCCGTCCAGGCATCCGATCCGAGACGCTCAACTTTGCAAGGCTCCGGATCACCTGTGCTCGGAGGAATTGTCGGAGTCGCCAGCAAGAGCGAGAAGGAGTCTCTGAAGACGTATAATGGGAGAAATAAGTACAACGAATGGGAATTCTATTTTATCTCTCAAGCTCCGATTCAGACAGGGGCGCCCCAGGGCCAAGGAACCAAGACGGCTACCCCAGGTTCGCCCGCCGGACCGGGAGCTGTTCAGCCGCCTTTTCGCGGATCGGGTCTCCCTCAGCAATAGCGCAATCATCAAATGACCGTGCCATCCGGAATGACTGCAAACTTTGGAATGACCACAATCTTATTTCTGACATGGAAGTTGTCGCCGTCGTGATTGGTCCAATCTTCCGTGTTTCGAATTGTGACACCCCGCCCAATCCGGGCATTCTTATCAATGATGGCATTGGCGATCGTTGAATTGTCGCCGATCCCGATATTGGGGATATTTTTCTGAGTATTCTCCCGAATCCCCTCCACTGTTTCATAGTAGTCTGCGCCCATAATATACGAGTTGACGACTGTCGTTCCGTGGCCAATTCGGCTGCGGATCCCGATGACGGAATGGGTGATGTCTGACCCGTTGATGAAGCATCCCTCAGAAATCACACACTGATGGAGAGTGCAGTCATGCATTTTTGAGCCGGGGAGGAGTCGGGCTCGCGTATAAATTGGGCTCGTGGAACTATAGAAATTGAACTTGGGCAAAGGCATGGTCAGGTCCAAGTTGGCTTCATAAAATGATCGGATCGTTCCTATGTCGGTCCAGTACCCGTAGAATGGATAGCTCATCACGGAACACCGCCCGATCAGTTCAGGGATGACGTTCTTGCCGAAGTCATGCTCACCGACCTCTTCCAATGTCCTGATTAGGAAATCCTTTTCGAAAAGATAAATCCCCATGGAAGCCAGGAATGCACGACCCTCAGGGAACTCCTTCTGATCGAAGTTGCCGCTCAGTCGACTCTCCAGTCCTTGGAGATCGTCTGGAAGAGGTTTCTCGTGAAAATGGATGATCCGATTACTCTCGTCGACCTTCATGATTCCAAAGGAAGAGGCGAGATCGCCTTTTACCGGAACGGTAGGAACGGTTACTTCTGCCCGTGTTTCTACATGGAATTTCACGAGCTTCTGAAAGTCCATTTGATAGAGTTGGTCACCGGAGAGAATGAGTATGAGCGAGGCATCGATCTCCATGAAATGGCGAATGCTCTGGCGAACCGCATCGGCGGTTCCTTGGAACCAGTAGGGGTTTTCCAAGGTTTGCTCCGCCGCCAGAATATTCACGAATCCTTCCGAGAAATTATCAAAGCGATAGGTTCGCGCAATATGCCGGTTGAGAGAAGCCGAATTGAATTGCGTCAAGACGAAGACTTTCCGAATATCCGAGTTAATACAGTTACTAAGGGGGATATCGACCAACCGGTATTTTCCGGCCAGAGGAACAGCGGGTTTGGAACGGAGTTTTGTCAAAGGGAAGAGCCGCTCCCCTCGACCACCTCCAAGAACAATTGCAAGCACGTCAACGGTGTTGAAACTCATTCCGGTCGCCTCCTGCGATCACGGTTTTGAGAAGGGGAAGAGTGATCGAATACCAAGGATGCGGCTTTTTTTGCCTGAGTCCTCATTGTTGTAGAAGCCTACTGTGCAATTCAATCGGAAAAAGTAAGCATCGCCAGCCTTGGCCGGGTAACGACCCTCGATCCCCGTTAGCCCTCCACCCGCAACCATCTCACCGTTTCCTTCCAGCAACAGGTAGATTTCCTCCTCTGTTTCGTGATGGTGGGGGAAATTAGTTCCTCCGGGAGCAAATTCCATGATGTAAAGACTCGTCAGAACTTGACCAGCAGCAATTCTGTCGCGGGTGCTCTTCATATCGCCAATCATAAGTTGGTAAAGAACAGTGGGCGGGTGACCAGCTACTGTCTGCTTGGGGACTTCCTCGAGATTCGCCCACTGAACCCTGGTCGACAATCGGTTCAGAGCCCCTTCGGGAATCCGAAAGCCTGCAACAATAAAACGGCATGGGCTTCTCGGGGAGGCTGACACCCCGTAGCGGATACCAGGTGGCAGGTAGATGAAGTCATCCTTCCGCAGGGATACTTTCTCTTCTCGATATATCAGGGTACATGATCCATCCAGGATGACGAAAATCTGTTCCTCACGAGGATACGCAACCATTTGGCTGCTCCCCCCAGAGTCCAGGGTTACCTCACCGAGTCTTACGATTCCTTTGAGGGCACTTGCTCCCGGAGCGCCTTGACCGAAGACTGGCTTATAGTGACAAGTCGGAGTAGTCAGGTCGCTATCCTTTTCTTTAAGGTCCGGCAGGAAGCAACGCAAAAAAGTCGGGTCTACTTGCCGATCGGCAGCCCACAAGTAGTTCGCAACTAAGAATGTTAGCAGTATTGTAACTCTAATATGTAATGGTATTAACATAGTTCCCCTCCTCGTCGTAGTGAGGCCAGGGGCCAACGCGGCGGAATTCCGAAACAATGAAATCATCGTACATCGGACTAGGTTCGAAGTAGCCCGGATAGCGAAGATGTTGTTTGATTACCTCTTCATTCAACTCGACGCCGAGACCCGGCTTATCGGGAACGGCAATATAACCACTCTGGATAATCGGTTTCGGAATTCCCGTCACCAGATCCGGCCACCAAGGCATATCGACCGCATGGTTCTCCATCGCGATAAAATCCTTTAAGGTTGCTGCCAGGTGCACGGCCGCCATGCAACCTACGGGGGACCCGGCGAAATGCAGGACCGTTGGAATACCGTGCATAGAGGCATATTCAGAGATCCGCTTTGTTTCTAGAAGGGCCCCGGAAGTTTCTGGATCAGGTTGAATGATGTCGACTGCATGGTTCTCAATGAGAGTCTGGAATCCCTCCTCCAGCCCGAACGCGTCCTCACCGGTCAGAGTTGGGGTGGTTGTGGCATCAGAAATGGTTTTCAAACCTCGCCAGTTCCTGTAACTGACGAAATCCTCAGCCCACGCCAGTTGGAAAGGTTCAAAAGCTCTGGCATACCGAATGCAGTCATCGACCGATAGGTCCCCAAAATGGTCTGCTGCCAGCGGAACATCCCAGCCGATAGCGTCACGAATGGCTGCAATGTATTCACACAAATGCTTCAGGCCCCTTTCAGTGGCCGCCCCATTTTCATGGACTGCTCCGGGGCGGTCTGCGACCAAGCTGGTGTACAGGTCCATTTTGAAAAATGTGAAACCCGCCTGTTTGCGCCTTAGCATTCGTTGCGCATAGATTTGGGGGTCCTTATGCCCTGTCGTGTCACAATAGATCCGGATCTTGTCGCGGACCTTGGACCCGATCAGCCGCCAGACTGGGACTCCATAGATTTTTCCGGCGATGTCGTGCAAGGCCATGTCCACGGCGCTGTAGCCCCCTCCCATGCGGCCCTGACCTGCAAAAGGCCGAAGGTTCTCCAGGATCGGCTCGATTTCGAGCGGATTCTTCCCGAGGATATGGGCCTTCAAAATGAGGGCAATGCCTTTGACTCCGGCATCGCGGACTTCACCGAGACCGGTCACGCCCTGATTCGTGTCAATTCGAATGATTGGGTAATCATAATTGGCCGCTACGGTGCAGGCCCGCATGTCTGTGATTTTCAACTGGCTGGGCGCTGAGTTCTTGTTCAAACTGATTGGTCCACTGGTATGAGGCCTGGCCTCAGAAGGGGCAAGTC
>JBGOTQ010000003.1:0-63482 GCA_041476565.1 Terriglobia bacterium
AGAAATAGAAAGGCCTGACAAGAGGACTTTTTGGGCACACATGGTCATTCATCCGATCATTCCGGAATTTGAACGGGTCGTGGGATTCCTGATTGTCTTAACTGACGTAACACGCCGGATTGAGTTGGAAAATGAACTCAGGCAATTGACAGTCACTGATGATTTGACGAGGCTCTATAATCAACGCAGCTTCTTCAAACAACTCAAGCGCGAGATTAAGAGAACCCAAAGGCGGAGTACCCCGCTTTCCCTCTGTATTTTTGATCTTGATCGGTTTAAGACCTACAACGACCAATATGGCCATCTGGCTGGTGATGCGATTCTAGGCCGGGTTGGAGGTGTGACATCCAGGACCATTCGTGCAGGGGTTGACCTTCCCTTTCGATATGGAGGAGACGAGTTTTGCCTTCTCCTGCCTGATACGGGAGCACGCGAAGCCCTGACTTCGGTAGAGCGCTTACGCCGGGCTATTGCTAAAGAATTCGACAATCAGATCAGCATCAGTGCTGGGATCGGCGAATATATGCCCAACATGGAAGAAAAAGAATTCATTGAATCAGTGGACCGAGCGATGTATCTGGCCAAACGAGATGGCGGGGATAAGGTCACGGTGGTGACAGCCGACTCCCGGCAATGGGAGCATTCATAGAGAACTGGAGAAAAGGGCCTGGATCATGTTAAGAAAACTCTTTGGATTAAGTGTTTCTTCTCACCAACAGAAGGCCGGGAAGTATGAACAGATCGGGAAGCTCGGCATGGCTAGACTGGAATTGGAGCAGGCCTTGGAAAACGTGGACCTGGCGGACGCGGCCCTCAGGGAGAAGCTTCTTTCTGCTCTGGATCGGATTCAGGCCAAAGAAAAGGAAGATTCCGAAGCACGCGCCAAGGAGGCCCTGAGCCGCGGCGATCAAAAGAAAGCCCGCTACCACTTGAACGTGGCTCTGTCCGGGCTGACAGAAGATAACCCTGCCTACGACCGTCTTCTGGAACAGCTCAATTCAATCCCGCAGGACAGTGAAGAGGCGGCAATGGTCGACGAGTTAGACAACACCCTTCGAGCCGAGGTCGGGGTGGACTTCCTAGATCGGCAGCGGTACTTGGAGTTCTGGAAGTCGGGATACCCGCCCTACAGAGAGGACTATTATTTCAATAAGGCCTTGACCTCAGAGGTCTTCCGGGCTCAGGCCGAACAAGTGGTACAGAACCCGGAAGATGCTGACTCCCACTTTAATTTTGGAACGACCCTCGCGCAACTAGGTCTCATTGACAAGGCGCTGGAGGAGATCCGCTGTTTCGTAGCACTCCGGCCTGACGATCGCGACGGCCACTATTTGCTGGCTAATCTCATGGCCGATCAGGGTCGTGACCATGAGGCGGTTCGGGAGTTTGAGCGAACTATCTCCCTGGATCCCGGGTTCCTGCAGGGATATTACTACCTGGCGGTACTCTATGCCGACCTGCAGGATTGGGAGCGAGCTGAGAAGTTGTTTGCCCATGTCGCAGAGCAAGGGAAGGGGACAGAACTGGCTGAAGAATCGCGCAGTCGCCTGGATGCGATTATTCACCGCAAGTGAGGACAGCGAGGATGAAGATACGAAAAGCCGTCTTTCCCGCCGCCGGCCTTGGGACCCGGTTCCTACCAGCCACGAAGTCACAGCCAAAAGAGATGTTGCCGTTGGTTGATAAACCCGTCATTCAATACGTGGTAGAGGAAGCTATGGCCTCCGGCATGGAAACCCTCATTATTGTGACCGGCCGTGGGAAGAATGCCATCGAAGACCATTTCGATGTTTCCTATGAATTGGAAAAAATCCTGGAGGGCCGCGGCAAGATCGAACTCTTGGAACAAGTCCGTGCCATCTCAAAGATGGTGTCGATCTGTTACGTTCGGCAAAAAGAGGCATTGGGCCTTGGGCATGCAATTCTAGTTGCCCAGCCTTTAGTGGGGAATGAACCCTTCGCGGTGCTGCTGGGAGACGATATTATTTCGGCCGACGTACCTTGTACACTCCAAATGGTCGAAGTCTATGAGAAATATCAATCCTCAGTGTTGGCTACTCAAGTTGTTGAGGGGCCAGAGATTTCTCGATACGGAGTCATCAGGGGAGAACCGATAGCAGACGGCTCGAGAGACCCGCGGGTTTACAATGTTGAGGATCTTATCGAAAAACCTGCTTATTTAGAGGCCCCCTCTAACCTTGCAATCATTGGGAGATATATCCTTACACCGGAGATCTTCAACGTCTTGGAAAGTACTCCCCCCGATCAGAGTGGGGAGATTCAGCTGACCAACGGGCTCAAGAGGCTCCTGGAACAACAGCCTGTTCATGCCTACCGGTTCGAAGGGAAGCGCTATGATGCGGGGGACAAACTGGGTTTTCTAAAAGCTACAGTTGAATTCGCGCTTAAGCGCGAAGACCTGGGAGAAGAATTCCGATCCTACTTAAGATCCTTGAAACTGTGACTAGAAGGCATTTAAGTGGGAGAATTGCCGAAGCTGTAATCCCAGCCCCATTCTTTCTGCTTGGCCAAAACCCGAAAAAGAGTCGCCCCCCCCGGTTCGCCGGGGGGGGGAATGTTTAGGTGAGACGTACTTCAATGAGGAGTATAAAAACCGTTGGCGGGCTGTCGTAAGACAGCCGATCATAGGAAAGAAATTTAGTGTGGAAAGCTCGCATATACTCCGGAACCTCTGTCATCATAACATTGGCTCCCTCGTAGCGGTGATCTGTGCTTGTACACTATAAAATGCCGAATTACGCGACCAACTCACCGCTAGAATGACTGAGCTAAATTAATCATAGTTTAACTAAAATAAATCCAATGTCAAGTAAAAAAAGTTAATTTTTACTAATAAATATACATCACTCGACCTGCATTCTATCAAGTACAATAAAACTAATCGATTAATCTGAATTGAAAGGTCTCAACCCGACTGAGGAGTCTTGAATGATTCTCAAGACATCTAAGATTGTTCCTTGAATTTGGGACTCTAAGGAACCTTCAACGACCCACGATCATTCTTGCAGGATCAGGATCAATGATATGGGAGTTGTCTTCCCGGCTGGGAGATTTTCATACAGGTATGAAAAACATAGTGATTGGAACAGCCGGCCACGTCGATCATGGGAAAAGTTCATTAGTTAAAGCCTTGACGGGAACCGGTCCGGATCGTCTGAAAGAGGAAAAGGAAAGGGGGATCACCATTGACATCGGCTTTGCCAGCATGGATCTTGCAGACGGTCTCCATGTAAGTTTCGTGGATGTGCCAGGACACGAACGATTTGTCAAGAACATGCTGGCCGGAGCCGGTGGGATCGATGCGGTCATGCTCGTGGTGGCAGCCGATGAGTCGATAATGCCCCAAACCCGGGAACACCTCGACATTTGCAGACTCCTGGGAATCCGGAGTGGCTTAGTGGCGATTTCCAAAAGTGATCTTGTAGAGACCGAGTTTGTGGAGTTAGTTCGAGCAGAATTGCAGGACTATTTAAAAGGTTCATTCCTTGAAGAGGCGCCAATCGTTGCTGTCAGTTCAATCGATGGGTCGGGGCTGGATCAACTCAGGCATGCCATCCTTCAAATCGGGATGTCGACTCAACCCAAGAACACCCAAACCGTCTGCCGTCTGCCCATAGACCGTTGTTTTTCCATGCGTGGTTTTGGTACGGTGGTCACTGGCACCTTAACCAGTGGGCAACTGAGCCGTGACATGGAGGTTGAGGTCTACCCCGTTCACAAAATCACGAAGATTCGTGGCCTGCAGGTGCACAGTCGGCCCGTGGAGCACGCTGTCGCAGGCCAGCGTGTGGCCGTGAACCTGCAGAACATCGAAGTGGCGGAGATCCAGAGGGGGATGCAACTCTCGGTGCCTGGCCGTTTCCGCCCCTCCTCAGTGCTAGACACCAGCGTGCAATTGCTGAAGAGTTCTCCGACCAGCTTAAAGGGTCGGACTTCCATTCGTTTCCACCAGGGAGCTTCTGAATTGATGGCAACCTTAACTCCTTTGGACCGGAAGGAAATTCTGGCGGGAACAACCGGCTACGCGCGGATTTCCCTGGAGGCACCAATTCTGTCGGTACCTGGAGATCGATTCGTGTTTCGGCGCACCTCGCCCATGATCACGATTGGAGGAGGAGTGATTCTAGACAATCATCCGCGCCGCTCGCGTAAAAGGACCAATACTGTGAATTTTCTCAAGGCAATCGATACCGGTTTGGTCGACCATTTGCTGCTGGGTCTAGCGAATCTGCAGGGAAGGGCAGGAGTCAGCCAATCCCAAGTCCTGGAAAGAAGCCTCGACCCTCCTGAATTCCTGGTCCAGCGCTTCCTGGAGTTATCGGGTCAAAACCAGCTCGTTCTGCTAAACCATAATCCCATCCAGGTCCTCTCTCGTGCCGTTTTTGAAGGCCTGTGCCAGCAAACTCTGGAGGCGGTCCGCACCTATCATCTTCGTGAACCTCTATCAGACGGCGTCCCGAAGGAGCAACTGCATTCCGAAGAGTTCCGTGGTTCTTCACCGGGCAGTTTCAAAGCAGTCATGGACCGACTCTCTGCGGAGGGGAGTCTTGTTTTGGAACAGGACAAGGTCAGGCTTGCGGGTCATCAGGTCTCACTGAATCCAGGGGAGGCGTCGAACAAGCAAAGGATCGAAGAGCTATTTCTGAAAGCCGCTTGGAAGGTTCCCGCCCTGGAGGAGGCGCTTTCCAATTTGGAAATCCCCAGAGATCAGGCTCGGGGATTAGTCCAGCTCTTGTCCAAGGAAAAGAAGCTGGTCAAGATATCCGAAGACTTGTGGTTCCATGCAGAATCCATCGGCCGCCTGAGGCAGATGCTCGTTGAATATAGGAAACAGAGCCAGACGATTGATGTGAGCCAATTCAAGGCACTGGCTGAAATTTCCCGCAAGTACGCTATCCCCTTGTTGGAGTACCTGGATCGAGAGCGGATCACACGGCGCGTTGGTGACATCCGTATGATTCTTGTGTGACATGAACTGGCTATTTGGATTTCCGCAAGACTGAATCTAGTGGGGGATACTCGAGGGTATTCTCCACTTTGGCAATGGTGGCCGGGTCGTGATCTGGGAACGGCAATTCGTTGTTCTTTCGCCAGCGTTCCACCTCTGCTGCCGCGGCTCGGGATTTTTCTTGATCTGGTCCGGCCTCTTTGCCGAGGTAAAGGGTCTGGGATGGGAAAGCCAGGCTTGTCCCGGATTCCCCAACGAGGTCCATGATGCGCAAGAGGAGGTCCTCCTGAACGGCCAGGAACTCCGGATAATCCGAGGTCAAAATATAGGCAAAAACCTCCAAATCAATTGAAGATTGACCGAACCGCAGCAAGCGCACTCGAGCCGACGATGACTCGACTTTGGGATGTTGGTAGAGCAACTTGCGTATTTCCGCCAGCAGAAAACGAAGCTGATCTGCCGAGGTCTCGAAACGCAACCCGAGGGTGGGCCTAAAAAGAATCTTGTCGCGACGGCTAATATTTTCCAGGTTAGCGTTGGACAAGGCGCCATTGGGAATCGTCACCACGGTCCGATCGACCGTTCGGATGCGAGTGGACCTCAAGCCTATATCCTCCACCGTACCTGCCTGGTCTGCAACTTTGCAGAAATCGCCCACCTGGAAGGCTTGATCGCTCAAGAGTGAAATGCCTCCGAACAGGTTCTCCAAAGTCTTTTGGGCTCCAAGACCCAAAGCGATACTGCCGATTCCAATGCCGGCCCAGGCTGCGCTGACGTTGAACCCAAAGGACTGAAACACGAGGAGAATTAAAAGCACAAGAATGACAACCTTGAGGACCCGACGCCCGAGAAGGAACACGGAGTTGGCCAAGACCACGCTGGTCTTGGACAAGCGTGTGGCCAGACGACCGGTCAGAAAGTCAGTCAGCCTGGCCAGCGTCCAGTAGACAGCAACAGCCATGGGGATCCCTACTACCTGGCCGTAATACTGCCGGTAAAGCAAAGGGACCCCGAGGGCGTACAGAAATCTGTAGTGGAGAAAAAGCATCAGTAGGAGGGTTGCCGGACCGAGCCTGGGAATATGCAGCCGTGCTTCCGACCTCTCTCGCTTCATCCATGCCAGCCCCCACCGGGTTCTCCAACGGAGAAGCCCGAATAGCAAGAGGATTAGCCAGGCTCCCCCAAGGGCCACCGGGTATAACAAGATGATGGCAATCCACTGCCACAGGGGCATGTTGAGGATGTGGGTCTCCACCATATATCCCGGGAGGCGCTCTTCAAGATCCGAGAATTTGACAAGCTCATAAAAGTCGGGAAGCTGACGGAGTGTCTCTGCGGAGATCAACCAGATTTTCCCCACTTCTTTCTCAGAGACTTGAACGAGCAGGAGGCTTACCTCTTTCCCCTCAATCCGAATGTCTCCAGCCTGCTCCAGTCCGGGAGCCAGACCGTCATCTAATCTGCCTGAGGGCTCGTTACTCACGGCGTTCAGTTGGCCTACCCAATTCCGGTCGAGCAAGACTTTCAACTGATTGGTTAGTTCAACTCCTTCTGCCTCAGTTTTGAATAAGTGGCCGGCCCTGGGCTGTAGGTATCGCATCGCCAGTGCGTAATTCCTCTTTTGGGCAGCATCGATAAAGTGAAACAAAGTCTTTCGCGGTGAGGTTCGATCGAAGGGATCAACAGCCTGTGCCCCCCCCGCTTTCAAAGGCTGGCCAGCGGGCTGAATCTGCGCAATGGCCACGGACAAGGTGAGGAAGCTCGCCAGAATTAGCAGGACCAGCTTTTTCATAGTGGCGTGCAGTGTAACATTTTTGTGGGTGGATGATCCATGGATCAACAACTACCGGGTGCAATCAAAAGCGACGGTCAACGGAGAAGTTGGGTCAGGTTTTCGATGCTCTTGGCAATCTTGGTCTTAATATGGACAAGTTGGGCTCTTAGGCGACTGGGCGCGCCCTCGGGTTAGTTGTAGACCGCGACCCAGCTTGCCGCGATCTGCTTTGCAACCCTCTGATTTCAACATATTCGAGAATGTCGTCTAAGCCAAAATAATGTAGAGGCTCCCTCTGCCCCCTGGCGATATGAAATTAGTTAACCAGATGTAGGACTGTGAGACTGCTTGCCTTGTAAGCCTGGGGGGAAGGAGGTATACTCTGAGTGGGGCACCAGGAACTGCGGAAGAGTCTGTAGTGATGGTGAAGCGAGTTTCCACTATCGCCGTGAAGCGTCCCCAGAAGGATTTGCCTTTTGGACAGGAGTAGATGCTAGGATGGCAGTCGGCGCGACTGGGAAGCCTGCAGGATGGCCATTTCGTAAGTGAGTTACACCGGTCACCGCGAGTGGTCAAACGTAAATCATAAGATCCTGCCGATGAACGCGCTCGGAGCATTGTCCAGTTTCCTCACATTCTGTTTGCCCTGAGCCTCTTCGGTGAGGAGCAAGGAGGAGATCATGGTTTTGCCCAACCTGATGAAGATGGTTGAAACTCACGCGGAGGACCTCACTAATGAAGTCATGAGCGACCTCGCACGGAACCCGAAAACCCCTTATTTCCACGGGATTCCTCCTCAGGAAGTTCACCGTCGGATTTATGATGTTTATCATAATCTCGGCCGTTGGTTGTCTGAAAAGAACGAAACCAACATACAGGCCGTCTACAGTGAAGTGGGCCGACGACGTCACGAAGAAGGTGTTCCATTGTATGAGGTGGTGTGCGCCGTGATTCTCACCAAAGAACATCTTTGGGATTACATACGCAGAAATCAAGGATTGAGTTCCGCCGTCCAGCTTTACCAGCAAGAGGAACTGGTTCTCATGATTAGCCGGTTCTTTGATAAGGCCATCTACCATGCGGTGAAGGGGTACGAAAGTGTCCGAATGGTCGCGGTGTCGGCAGCAAGGAAGGCCGTCTGACTGGTTGCCAGGATTCCCCCGACCGGTTTGCTGAGTCACGCTCCAAGCGCTGATGGGTCCGGCCATGTCCGTCCTTAGCGGGTCCCGTCTGCTCATAATATGATTTTTTCCCACCGCTGCTGAGGAAGCAGCACAAGCCCAGTCCTAAGAAAAGGACCAAAGAAACATCGTGCCCGTCAATGCATCGCAGAGTTTCATGAACGTGCGTTCTCGAAGGTGGGCGCCGCGCTCAGTAGCGGCGAATCTCTCCGACATTGGAAAGCCGCGGACCTAGAAATCAGGTGCGCACTGGTGCCCTGGAAGGGGCATGAAAGGCTTCTATGAAAATGCGAGTTTTGGTAGCCACGCCGACCGCTTTTTTCCAGGAGGCGTGGGCTTTTGGTTGTGAGGAAGAAGCCCACGGTTCGCGGCGACTGCTGTCGCCAATACGCTCACCATGGCTACCCCTCCCATTTTCATCGACCGTGGTGACCTGAAAAAGGTCATGGGGCAATTCCTAAGCGGTGAGCTGGGTTGGCTAGGTCGTTTCTCTCAGTTCGGCGACGGGGATTCCAGACGGGGGGGCTGGCGACAGGTAAGAGCGCTAGGCTCTTCCATCGATTTTGCGCTCGTCTTCCCTGCTGTTAAAATACTGAAGTCGATGACTTATCCCCTATTCAAGAGCAGAGCTTTGCAATGAGTCGCAGGGTCGGTCGACCCTTTAAGCCTGACCCGTTCTCGATCCAAGAGTCTCTTTCTGGACGAATACGGAACTTCGGTAGGGACGTGCTGCCGCGCGTCCATTAAAGTCGAGGACACGGAGTACCGTGCCCCTACTGTTTTAGCACCGAGATCTACCTATCTCTGAATCTGAAAGGAGAACCCTGATGAAACCCACAGAAGCAAGAACGTATGCCGATCCCGAGGTTTTGGTGGCGACCAGTTGGGTAGCCACCAACCTTGAAAACCCGAAAGTCCGCATTATCGAGTCCAATGAGGATACTCTCCTATATTCTTCCGGGCACATACCGGCTGCCGTGCACGTAGACTGGACCAGCGATCTCAATGATTCGGTCCGCCGGGACTATATTCGAAAGGCTGGATTTGAGTCACTCATGTCGCGGATTGGGGTCACTCCCGATACGACGGTCGTCTTTTATGGTGACAAGAACAACTGGTGGGCCTGTTATGCTTTCTGGGTCTTCCAGCTCTTTGGCCACACCCGGGCCAAAGTCATGGACGGTGGTCGGGTGAAATGGGAACGAGAGCGTCGCATGCTGACCCGCGAGGTTCGACAGTATCCAGAGACCCAGTACAAAGCCCAAGAACGGAATGACAGTCTGAACCGTGCCTTTCGTGATGAGGTTTTGAAGCATATCGACCGAAAATTACCCCTGGTGGATGTCCGGTCAATTGATGAATACACGGGCAAACGGTTGCACATGCCCGACTATCCAAATGAAGGGGCTCTGCGGGGCGGGCATATCCCCGCTGCAAAGCATATCCCCTGGTCCAGGGCGATCAACCCCGAGACAGGTGCGTTTCGAAGTGCCGACGAACTCCGTCAGATTTACATGGACGAGAACGGACTCAACCCGGATGAGAACACCATCGCCTACTGCCGTATCGGAGAGAGAAGCAGCCACACCTGGTTTGTTCTCAAATACCTGCTGGGATTTAAAAATGTCAAGAACTATGATGGAAGTTGGACAGAGTGGGGAAACCTTGTCGACGTTCCGATTGAAAAGTAAACGGCAGGTTACCACTTGAGGAGGGTATTCAATCGATGAGGGATGGCCCGGAAAGATTAAGAGAATTCCTGGAGACGATGGTGATGGTGAGTGACGAAACTGAACGAGCAAGTGTCCTGATCAGCTATGCTGACCGGTTTAAAGAGGTGCCTCCCGACATTGCCCGGCGACCTTTCCCCGAGGACCATCGAGTCCCTTTCTGTGAATCGGAAGCTTTCGTGTGGGCAGTTCCCAACCCGGATGGATCTCTCAAGTTTTATTTTGCTGTGGAAAATCCGTCTGGCGTGTCGGCTAAGGCCCTGGCGGTGATCTTAGACAAGACCCTTTCAGGGACACGTCCCGAGCAAGTGGCAACGGTCTCTCCGGACATTGTGGAAAAAATCTTCCGTCAAAATATCTCCATGGGCAAGGGGATGGGTCTCATGAGCATGGTCCAGGCTGTGCAGAGGTTAGCCCTCCGGGCTTGCGCCCGTAGTTCGTTATTTCAAGATCTCGCTTGAACTGATCCAGGAGATGGCCTGCCTGAGTACATCAGGGAATTGTGCCCCCAGGAGCGCTGAAATGGGAAGGAAGGCATAGGTCAGGATTCGGAAGACAAACGCCCGGTCCCAAGTAACTCGGCCAGGAGTAGTTCCAGAAAGGAGACTCAAAACGGCATCCCGGTCAATCTGGACGAAGACGATCAAGGTGAGCGCGACAAAAGCTAAAATAATCGACCAATTATAGAGAAGAAGAAGGTCGCTGGGCTGGAATGGATAAGTGATGACTGCCAGCAGCATGAGCAGCAGCCCCACCATCACGAAGTAGACCAGGTTCTGCATTTGCGCAAAAACCAAGGCGAGAAGGTGCACGATCCGGCTCACCAAGAAACCCTCAGCCAGCGACTGCCATTTCTTCTCACCTGTCCTGATCTCCAGCTTCGGCGGGATAGCGGAACCCGCCAGATGCCAATAGGGCTCGAGTGCTGAACTCAAAGTTTTCGATAGGGTTGCCAAGCTTTCCAGGGCAGTGCGTCGCAGCCTAAGTGCCTTCCGCCATTGGCCGGTGGCCTCAGCCTGCAGCGAAGCTGCAAGGTGTGCCTCGGAATTGTTGACTTGGTGATCAAGGTCCCCAAGGGAGGAGGAAAGCCAAGACCGCAGATCGGGCGAATCCATGCTTGACAGGGGGTCAGAGGCCAGTTCCCTGGAGAGTCGAAGGACCTTACCCGCCTGGTCGACTGACATCTCCAGAAGGCCGAGACTCGGAGGTGCGGCGGTGAGCTCAATTTTCGACACAGTGGGAAACTGTTCTCGGAACTCCGGGTACGCGCTGCGCAAAGGATGCCAGGCCATGCGCCTGAGCAGCAGCCTCAATTCTCGCCAGACGCAAAGAAATCGCAAAAAAGACAGCGAAAGCGCCACGTAGACGACAAAAAAGACGACACCGAAAAGAGCGTCATACGCTGACCCTTCCACGGTGTGCACCAACCGCACCAGGAAGATCCGGTAGCAGGGGAAGCCCAGCAGAAAAACCAGGACCAGGCTGCCGGGAAGACTGAACACCGGCTCGTATAGGCAACGGCGGACTCGCCCCTCCTGTTCCAGCGAACCAGTGAAGGAGGCCGACTGGAAGCCGAGCACTGATGTGGATGAATCCAATTCTTCCATCATTCTCAGTCGGCGGAGACAGCACACGGACCATAGAAAACCGGCACTTGCAATCATGAGCAGCGGCAACAATGGCGACAGGCCGCTGAAAAGGCTGGAGGAACGCAAGTGAATAAAAAAGGCGGTCACCGGCTCTTGTCGGGCGGTAAGAATCCAGGAATAACAGAGCCGTACACAAAACACCAGGGTCAGCAAGGTTCCTGCCGACAGGGCTAAGGCGGAATTAAGTCCGGTGAAGCGGGTGATGAAGGGCCGGCCGGAAGACAGCCGGCGATTCTTCCGCTGACTCACCATGCCCATCACCAGAATGCGACAGAGGTTGAAACCTGAACAGACGCACAACATCAGTACAGAGAGGAGAAAGAGTCTCAGTAAGACCATTCCCAGGAAATAGCTGACAGACTGGCTCCATCCCAGGTATGCAGCGTAAGCACCCAGCCAACCCCGGGATGAGCCGCCGGCGAGAGAAGTCCCTCCCACACTCAAGCTAATATTCAGGGCTGCGAGATCCTGCAGAAAAAATGCCGTAACGATGACCAGATAAAGTCCCAACAAAGTAGAAATAGCGAGCAGCAGGTAAAGTCGGTATTCATTTCTATAGGGACGGAAGACCAGGTCGCAAGAGAGCCTGGTCAACCAGTTCGTCTTCTCGGACAGCCGCCTACGCCATCGTTTGAGGAGAGAGGCGGTCCTCAGGGGGAACTGCTGAAGAACCAGCCACGACGGGATGGCACACAAGAGGCCTACCAATAACAAGGCACTCAATTCAAACTCGGAGCCACCGCCCTGGGCCAAATGAAGATCCCGCCCCTTTAGCAACAAAGGTTGCGACAAAACCGGATAAAGATACCCTTCCTTGTCTGAGTAATTCAGCAGTCTCACTGGCCAGAGCTGATCGCGCCCCACCTGCGCGATCCAAAGCGGCGGGGCGGTTTTGTCGCCAGGGGTCTTTTCACTACAGAAAGGCGGACCGTACTCCAGCATTTCCTCAGAATGTCCCAAAAGCGCCAGAATCGCGTTGTACACGCCCTGTGAAGTATGATTCGGGAATTGCAGCCGTGCCCGGTCCCCACTCCATGGGTAACTCCAGAACTGGTTAAGGTTGAACAGCGGATAAGGCGTAGCAACCAGCATCCCGCGCAAGTCTTGATTGACATCAGGATGCAAGTAGAGGAGGTCGGAACTGAAAGTGAACAATACCGCTTGGGGACAGTGCTGGCGGATCTCGCGGGCCAGAAGAATCCGGTCTCGAACATCGGTCGCCAGCAGCCCCACATAGCGGATACCTTCCCGGGAAATGGTGGAGAGTAGGGTAGCCAGGACCAGTTCAACCGAAGAAGTCTCCAATTTCGAAGTGACGGGGAGAACATCCCTGGGTTCACTGCTCTCGGCCAGGGCTATCGGCATAAAGGGGGTCGTGCTGCTTGTCAGTTGCGAAGAGCCTTCTTTCCGAAGGGGACTTGTTTTTTCTGAAGCACTACGCAGTTGGGATATATGGAGCGGGAAGGTGAGCCACAAGGGTTTTTCGGGATCCCTTGAGCTCGGGTCTGTTTCCCGTGTCTTAGCTTGAAGCATACTGCGGCTATGTTGGCCGTAGACCGTGTTTCCTTCGGCCAGGACGGCAATCCTGTGGCGGTTGTTGGAATCCAGGGTTTCGAGGAAATTGAAAAAGGCTCGAAAAGCAGGTTGGTCAGGGATCACAGTGGAGTGAAAGCTTGCTATTGGCCTATCCTTGCCCAGCATGAAGAAGGAACTCTTATCAATGGCGGTGGCACTGCCGGACACGATTCGAAATTCAAGGTGTTCTGGTTCTCCCATCTCACGGAACCAGGTCCTGAGCACAAACTCCAGGGATTCCGCCGACCCTGAAAACGAGGGGCTCATTAGTCGCACGAGCCAATGCGGAGCACCCGGCTGGCTGTCGAGGCGCTGCCGACTGCCGGTCTCTGGCTGAAGGCGATGCCATCCTCCTAGTTGTGCGATCTGATTCAACGCATCGAGAAGCGCCGCTTTATGAATCCCACTGGTGGGGGTTTCCCCGACCAGAAACAGCGACAGCAATCGCATATCGCGGCTATTTCGAAATAGGACAACTCCCGGCTCGTACTCATAACGTCTTGCCTCAGACACTTGTCCTTCCCTGGTTGGTCCTGAATTCTCGAACCAAGGCAAGTCAAAGAGATCAGGCAAGTACCCAGCCACTTCGAGCGCCCGCTGTATCGAATCCAGGTACCGGTCGTACAAATAAGGCAGCCGGGAGTCGAGAGGATCCGGCACTGTTGCGATCAAGAATTCAATAGAATAGGCGCGGCGGCGATCCCCCTCCCGCCAGGTTGCCGCCGGTTGACTTGGCATTTCACCAAGAAACTCGTGGAGCAGATAGGCTGCCGAGTGCGGGGGGTAAGGGTTTCTGTTGGTACGGGACCCCTCCTTCTGAGGCTTAGAGGTCTGAGCGGGCTGTGCAGTCAGGAGTGCCTTTCCTTCAGTGCCGGGAGGACCAGTGGAACTCAACCTGGGAAACAGCAGCACGATGACGAATGCAACGGGAAGCACTAGTTTCCCTAAGCTACGGTTTTCCATCCCTATCCCCTTCAGTTGGGCCCTGATTACAAACAGCTCTTGGATTTTTAGTTTGGGCAAGACTCTAATTCTTCCTGACTTGTTTTGCAAGGGGTAAACAGACCAAGTGAGAGCGTGCGACAAATATGTGAGTGGTAGGGTTGATGCCTTCAATCGACCGCGGCCGACGGTGGAACATCCGGCATAGCAGCACCCCAATAGCCTATTCCGGTTCATCAGACTTGCGGGGGAGGAAGCCGTTGCGGAATGGTCCCACAGATCTGTTGCACACCCCCAGGTAAGAGTCCACTTGAATCTAGAGATATTTGCCGGTAAGATTAAACTATAGTGAAAAAAGGAATCCCTGTGGGTGTGCCTCTCGCGACTCTCCAAGGACGAGGAGGGCCACTGGAATCCCGATTTTCAAATTCAATACAGGAGGATACATGAAAAAACTGTTCCTGATTCTGGCCATGCTGGTTACTCTTTCTCTAGGGTTGCAGGCTGCCTCTGAAACCTGGAAGGGAGTGGCATTAGTGGACGGTATGTGTGCGTCTAAGGTGAAAAGCGATCCAGACAAGCATACCACCAAGTGTGCACTCCAGTGTCAAGGGAGTGGCTATGGGCTTGTCACAGCAGATGGCATATTCCTGAAGTTTGACACTGCGGGGAACGACAAGGCGCTGGCTGCGCTGAAGGCCACAAAGAAGGCTGATCACCTGCGAGCCACGGTGACCGGAGAGAAAGATGGGGACACCATCAAGGTGGACTCTCTATCTCTTGACTAAGCAAGGAGAATCACCACTGGTTGTGGCTGGAAGTCAGACCGTTTGCCTCGCTTCCGTCTGATCCGGAGGACAAATTGGCCCTTGGCGTACCCGGATTCCTGAAGCCGATGGGCTTCAGGAATTCCCTCCGTTCATCGGGATGTTGTCGAGCATCTGGCGCATTGTCTCGACGACGGCTCGGTCAGAAAGCTCCTGGTTCCCCATGCCCATGGTTCGGGCAGCGGCAATGGCCGCCTCTTCCACGACTCTTAAAAACTCTCTGGAAAGTTCCTGTTCCACTGGTTTTCCTTCATTGATGATGACGCATCCTTGTGCTGGTGCCATTCCAAATTGGCAATTCAGAGGAACGTAGAAGATAACCGACTTTCAGAAGGGTTGAAGTGGTGGGCGGTGCAGGAATTGAACCTGCGACCTCATGCGTGTCGAGCATGCGCTCTAGCCATCTGAGCTAACCGCCCAATCTGTGGTCTGATTGGCAGAACTCTTACTTCATCGACGGCAGGGCTTACCTGTTTGTGCGCCAAGAACGCTTTCCCACCCACATAGCCGTTCGTTGCCTTTCCATGCCAAAATAGCGCCCAAAAGAACTGATGTCGGAGCCCCACATAGCCGCCCCGGCTAAAGATAGTGGAACGTGCCGAGCCTGTCAATCAGTATCTGGCACAGGAAAATAGATCTTGACATTCCACTCCTGCTGTATCATTTTGGTATTACAAATTCCCAAACAATGGTTGTTTTCCTTTGGCCAAAAGGATGTTCTTGCATGGTGGCTATGGATTCCAAAGCCCTAAGGAACAGTCCCAGTTCCACTCGCGGGGGAGTGGCAGTTTGCACCGCTGTCGAATGGAAGCCCTTCCGGAGTGACCCTAAGCAGAAGCTTCTAGCAGGGTTCGGGAAGGAAACAGGACTAGCCTTGATTGATGACGACACGCCTCGTGGAAACAATCCATTGGATTAGGTAGTTGTCTCAAAGAATGAGTTTTTGGCAGGGGGGAATTTCCTGCCCTTCGCAATAACCACAAGGAGGAATCAGATGACCAGCAAACGAGAATCGACACGATACCGTCCTATGAACGTTCTTGTGGCCCGAGGATCTCGGGCCGAGAAGCATTTTCTTGCGCTGGCTGCGTTGCCTGGAGGTGAGGTGGCGCATCCGGAGGTAATTGCCCCTGGTGTTCGTCCAACGCCGAAGCATAATCTGATAAACCATGGTGGGAAGACCATTCAAGATCTGATCTTCACGAATTCTTATCTGGGGGGCGCTGAAAGCTGGAATCAGAGCGACATTCTGAATATCGACAAGTCACTGGCTGCAGCCATGTCAGACACGGATCTCAACAATGTAATGATGCAGTATTTCGGCAACCAGGCGATAACCAGTAGCTCGAAACCCTCGCAATTTTTGGATGGGCCGAAACCATCTGTGTTCTCGCAAGGAGATGTCGAGAATCTAGTCACACAACTCTATTCACAAGGCAGGCTAAGTGGATTTGATTTGGGGAAGACGGTTCTCAACTTTATGTTGCCTAGTGGAACGGTCCTGACTACAGACGAGACCCCTTCGCATCAGGCCAGGATACAACCCCCTAAGGGCGCATCGGTCCACAATCCTGTTCATCCGGAAGAAGAGGCCAGTTCCCTCCAAGGTTTGGGTGGCTATCATGGGTCTGTCCACGCTTCCACTCAAGACACCATCTATTACGCCATAGGTGTCTATTCTGAAACACTTCCAAATGGAACTGACAATGGCATCGTTGCTTTTGACCAGCCCTGGAAAAACATTGTGGCCACCTTCTATCATGAACTGAATGAAGCCAGGACGGATGCCGATGTAGAAGACGCCATCAGGGCAGGGAACGATCCCCAAGCCATCAAATTTCTGGGATGGATGTCGCGACAGGGAGAGGAGTGTGGGGATTTCCCGATGTTCGAGGTAGGTGCGGACCTTAACCTGGTGATGAAGGAAGTGGCGCTAACCGACGGCAGCGGTACAGTGCCTGTCCAGTTTCAATACTCGAACGCCGTTCGGGGTCCGGAGGGTCCGATTCCTTCGCCACACAGGGCAAAAGGAGTAGCCTGATTCGGGTTGAAAACCCAACTGTCTCAGTAAAGTCACGTTGCTTATTTGAAAAGGAGTATTATGTCTACCAGCGCGGCGATCCAGCATGTCGTAATCATCGTCAAAGAAAACCACTGCTTCGACAACTACTTTGGCACATTCCCCGGCGCCGAGGGGGCGAAGTTGGGCCTTTCAGCGAATCCGCCGAGAGTAGATCCAGACCACCGTCACGTGGCGTGGTTGAAGCGAAGTGGGACGGCTGTCCGTGAGCAATTCACCTCAAAAGATATCCCCGCTTATTTTGCTTACGCGCGCGAGTTTACACTCTGCGACCACTACTTTACTGACGTCGCGGGACCATCCACGCCAAACCACCTGATGCTCATCGCCGGCGATTCCCCAATAATTGATAACCCCCACCAATATAGGCTCCCGGTAGGTGCGCCGCTATTCAAGATCCCCTCGTTGCCAGGAAGTCTGGAAAAAGCAAAATTGACCTGGGGGAACTACGGTGGTTACGCCTTCGACTTCATCGAAGAGTTACACCGTCGTCACAAATACCCGTCCACGCAATTCTCCGCAGACGCCAGCGCCGGAAAGCTGCCGAATGTTTCCTGGGTCTACGCACCTCATGACGCGAGCGAACATCCGCCCGACCCAAAAGATCGAAGTAATGCCTTGGTTGGAAATGTCACACACGGGATGCAGTGGACGGTGGATCAGGTCAATTCTATCGTCAAGGGGAGCCTCTGGCCGAAGACCGCCATCTTCATTACTTGGGACGACTGGGGTGGTTGGTATGATCACGTTGATCCCCCCAACGTGGAAAAATGGACTGATGGAACGCAATTCCGTTACGGTTCCCGCGTGGGCTGCCTGGCGCTCAGCCCTTATGCCAAACGAGGCTACATCTCCAGGCAACTGCATTCCCATGTGAGCCTGCTCAAGTTCTGTGAAACCACGTTTGGTTTGCCACCCCTTAACCAGCGCGTCAGCACCGCACAGGACATGACGGATTGTTTCGATTTCAAGCAGCAGCCGAGTCCACCGCCACCGACCAAACCAATGATTTAGACATTGCCTATACCACTAGGAGCGGGTCCCGAGGTCTTTGGACTCTGAAGAATTCCGGAATGACTGGATCTTCTCAATGGTCCAGTCTCGCTCCGGTCACAGACTCTCTTTCCGGTCACTCATTGCTCGAAGTCCAATTTTCCACACCGGCTGACCCATTGCTAACTGGACGATTTGGGAACTTTGACACTTGACAAAGGTGTCAGCAGTTTGATATTTGAATATATTGGGGAGTGTTGAAATTGGCCCGTTTCGGTACTGCGGGCCTTCTCTTCGGACGTCGTTGAAAGGGAGCGGGAAGCATCATGTGGACGGGCATGGATCTTCGGTTTCAGATGATCTTTCTGGGTAACCGAAAAGACGTTTGGTTACGCAGCTAGAACGCCTTTTGTAAAATCGGCCCATTCTGAAACCGACAAGCTTTGTTCCTCAAGTTATGTCGGTTTTTTTTACCCAACGGAAGAGAGGATTAGTGAAAGGTGAAACTCTCTCCAGTGTTGGAAGAGCGCTTCATCTAACTGGATGCATCTTTAAGGCTCGGGAGCTGGAAACAAGGTATGGAAACAACTCTCCTACTCAACGCGTCTTTTGAGCCGTTGAAAATCATAACCTGGCAAAGGGCGATCACCTTGCTGTTTGCCGGCAAGGTGGAAGTCATTGAAGAGTACACGCGTGAAATTCACAGTGTGACCTTTTCAATGCGGCTGCCTTCGATCCTCCGATTGCTGAAGTATGTGAGGGTAAGAAGGACCCGAGTCGTCAAGTTTTCTCGGGCCAACATTTACGCACGTGACAGGCACACCTGCCAGTATTGTGGCCAGACCCTCCCGAGCGATGAGCTGACGTTCGACCATGTGATCCCTGTATCGCGCGGGGGCACCAAGAACTGGGAAAACATTGTGACAGCCTGTATCGAATGCAACCGTAAGAAAGGAGGGAAGACGCCTGAGGAAGCCGGAATGAAACTGGTCCAAAAGCCGCATGAACCCCTCTGGGTTCCTAGTTTCAATGTAACCTTCGTCTTCAAGAATTCCCCCGAAAGCTGGCGGGATTATCTATACTGGAACGTAGAATTGGAAACCTGAAGCATTCCACTGTCTATCCGATTCCCTCCATCGTCCGGGAGGTCATCCTATTCTGGATATTCAACGCCACTCCCCATGTCCTCAACCCCAAAAGTCCAGTTGCGTGCCTTCGAGCCGGAGGATCTCGATATTGTCATCCGTTGGGTCAACAATGAGGCGGTCACGCTAAATCTTTCCGACTTCCTCCTCTACCCCGTGTCCCGGGCCGACGAAATGAAATGGCTCGAGAGTGTTTCCATGGCCAACCCCAACGAGAAAACCTTCGCCATTGAGACTAATAACGGCCGACTGATCGGGTCGGCGGGGTTACGCGGCATCAATTGGGTGGAACGCAAAGCCGAACTGGGGATTATGATCGGCGAGACTGATTGCTGGGGGCAGGGATATGGCACCTCGGCGGTACTCGAATTATTGCGGATCGCCTTTGAAAAGATGAACTTGAATCGGATCTACCTGCGCGTGTATGAGGGCAACTCGCGGGCAATCCGGGTTTATGAGAAATGCGGTTTTCGCGGGGAAGGAATTCTTCGGGAAGACCACTATTCGAGCGGAGCATACCATAACACTCTGGTTATGGGGATCCTGAGGAGAGAGTACTTCGAGGCCTATCACTCTGCCAGCACTTAACCCTCTGATGACTACTTCAGAGGGAAGAGTCTTGGTCGGGAATCTCGTGATGCCCACAAGGGTTTATGCGTGGCTGCCTCGGACTCTAACGGTGGTCAAGGCGTGGTCGACGAGTGCTTGGACCTTGTCCTCCGTCTGGTTCCCGACCGTTGCCACTTCACTGACCAATAGATAGCGGGCCCGGTCAAGCATCTTCTTTTCACGAAACGATAGGACTCGACTCTGGCTGAGAATGGAGAGGCTTTTCAGTACGTCGGCAACGTCAAAAATGCAGCCGGTCCGCATCTTGTCAGAGTTTTCTTTGAATCGGCTCTTCCAGTCGGAGTAGTTGGCAACCTTGACATTGCGGAGATGATCCAAGACTTTCGTTACATCTTCCTTCCTGATCAGCTTCCGCAAGCCCACGTCAGCAACATTACCCGTAGGCACCATCACCATCATGCTGTTGGAATAAATCTTGAGCTGGTAGAAAGCTTCTTCATGGCCGGAGACACTGCGAGTATTGATCCGCTCAATCACGCCCACTCCATGATTCGGATAAACCACCTTTTCACCAATTAGGAAATTCATAGGTCCTTCAAAGGAAGGGAAAACTAAAGGCAACACAAAGGCTTCAAAACTACATTCTACTCATTCCTCCTCCAGGAGTCAAACATGAAATTGGATGACACACAACATGACAATATAATTTATGCAAAAAGGCTAAGGCGCATTTTGAGAATCACCTGCAACTAAGCACGACGCAGGAACAACCTACCCCCGAAATCACGCCCCATCCGCAGACCCTTCGGGACTGATCTCCACCTTGATCTGGATTGAGGAACGGGCTGGCCAGGCGCACAGCAGACCGACCCGGCAGTCAGCACTGCAACATCACCCCGAGTCTGACGGGTCTCCCTGGATTCCGGATCCATTTTAATTCTCACTTCATTGTTTTACTTTCCGGACAGGAGGTTTCTGTTTACTCTTTTTGCGGCGGCGTTTTCCGAAAGTACCGCGAAAGATTTTCCCGCGCCTGGATCGTTGATCGCCTTTACCCATCTTGAATTCCTCCAAACTCTCGTTTAGTACAAGAATGCAACACCTTGTTTTCCTGGGAAGATTTCGTGAAGCGCAGACCCGCTTATGAGGTCTGCACCTCATGTTCTAGGTCTGAACTCGACGCCAATACTCGGGTTTCATATTTCTTGATGAGAGAAACGGCCTCTGCGGGGGACTCAGCAATGAAGACCTGTTTTTTCCCCAAATCCTGGAAATACGACTTGGCCAAAGAAGCGGCTGCGAGGAGAATCACTTGCTTTCCAGCTTTTAATGCCAGTGCAATCTCCGAGGCTGTTCCTGCTCCTCCCTGCCCGCATGCCACAACGATGTGGCTAGAGAGGACATTGATGTTGTTCCTGGCGTTTCCCATGTCGGTCACAATGACCACGTCCACGTCAGGGGACGGCGTGGATTGGGGGTCGGGGAGAATGCCGATGGTCAAGCTTCCCGAAATCTGCTTCGCACCTTCATTGGCAGCTTTCATGACTCCAGAATCCCTTCCCCCGCTGAGCAACACCCAACCTTGTTTTGCGATCAGACGGCCCAAAGTGCGAGCGGTCTCCATCAGATGGGGATCCCTGTCATCTCCCGAACCCATGACACCCACTACAAATCTCCTCATAGGTTTCCCCTCCTTTCCCCCTGAAGCTGTGAAAAAAAGCGCCGGGTCGGGGGACCTGGCCTACAAAGCTCCCGTAAAACTTTTGCAATGAGCGCAGACCGTTGAGGCTTTCTCAAACCTTGCGGTTTTCTCAAAACCGCAAGCTCACACGGCGTTTTTCTGGAACTCCGTATTCTTTCACAGGTTTCCTCTGCGAAGGGAGAAGCAAGGCCATGTGGTTTGGGTTCCTCCCGAGTCCGGATCCGCCGAGTCAGCAGAGTATCCCACTCAGGACTGCGAGAGTTTTGCCGTTCACAATGGTTCGGAGCAGACTTCAATGATTTTCAGATCCTTATCTACAACTAGCTCAGCATCGGTGTTGCGTCGGACTTCATCCACGGTCAAGTGCGGTGCAATTTCCCGGAGAACCAGCCCTGCTGGGGTCACGTCGATCACGGTCATTTCCGTGATGATACGATCAACCGCAGCCAGGCCGGTTAACGGAAGAGAGCAATGGCGAAGAATCTTGGGTTTCCCATCTCGCGTGGTGTGTTCCATCGCCACGACCAATCGCTTCGCTCCCACGGCCAGATCCATGGCTCCACCCATCCCCTTCACCATCCTCCCAGGGACCATCCAGTTGGCCAAATTCCCCTTTTCGTCAACCTCCATGGCTCCCAGGATGGCCAGATCGATGTGGCCACCCCGAATCATGGCAAACGCCTCATCGCTAGAGACGAAACAAGCGCCTCGTACTGCTGCCGCCGGTTCTTTGGCAGCGTTGATCAGGTCAGGATCTGGATCCTGGTCGGCCGGATGAAGCCCCATGCCAAGAAGACCGTTTTCCGAAAGAAAAAACACTTTCAACCCCGGCGGGACATACTGAGCGATCAGGGTCGGAAGTCCGATCCCTAATGTCACGTAAAGCCCGTCATGAAGCTCCAGAGCTGCTCGCCTCACAATGCATTCTCGTTTAGTATCACCCATCTTCGATTCCTATCCAAGCCGTTGCCTGATCTGGCTTCATACATTGCGTCACGCCAGTTTAAGGTTGTCACGGTTCTGGTAGCCTGCTCCCTGGAAGATCGTCTTCACGTAGATACCGGGCGTGTGAATGAAGTCGGGGTCCATCTCTTCCGGCTCAACCAGTTGTTCGACCTCGGCAATAGTGACATTGGCTGCAGCGGCCATCACGGGGTTGAAATTACGTGCGGTTTTGCGGTAGACCAAATTCCCGTAACAATCCCCCCTCCAAGCTTTCACGAAGGCAAAATCAGCCCGGAGCGGCAGTTCCAAAACATAGTGTCGGCCGTTCCAGGCCCGGGTTTCCTTGCCTTCGGCACTGATGGTTCCGTACCCTGTGGGTGTGAAAAAAGCGCCGAGACCGGCTCCTCCGGCCCGGATCCTTTCAGCAAAAGTGCCCTGAGGCAAGAGTTCGATTTCCAACTCACTCCTGAGGACGAGCTCTTCAAAAAGTTGGTTTTCCCCGACGAAACTGGAAATCATCTTTCTAACTTGGCGCTGGCCAAGCAGCAAACCGATGCCGAAACCGTCTATCCCCCCATTATTACTAATGATCGTGAGGTTCCGAATCCCTTTTTCGTGCAGTGCCAGGATTAAATTCTCCGGAGTGCCGCAAAGGCCAAAGCCTCCGATCATGATCGAGGCTCCATCTTGTATCTCCGCAATGGCTTCGTGGGCATCGGAAACAGTCTTTTTCATGGTCCGCCCCAGGGGCTCACAAAGGACAATCCCACTCCTCTCGGGAAGAAATTCTCTCGGTCGTTTAACGACGACCAACAATCACCCGGAAACCAGACTCACCCCATTCGGTCTCCTCCCCGACGCCCGACACCTAGCACCTGACACCTACATCCGCCGTCCAACCACGGGAGCAATTACCGCCAATTCTTCCATCAGCTTTTGAAACTCGGCAGGAAACAACGACTGTGCCCCATCGCTGAGTGCCTGGTCGGGGTGTGGGTGAACCTCCACTAGCAGCCCATCGGCCCCGGCGGCCACTGCAGCACGGGACATGGGGGGAACCTTATCCCGACGCCCGGTGCCGTGAGACGGGTCAACAACGATCGGCAAATGAGAGAGTTTCTTGATTACAGGAATCGCCGAAATATCCAGGGTGTTATGAGGGTAGTTCTCGAAGGTCCGGATCCCACGTTCACAAAGAATTACATCGGGATTTCCACCTGTCATAATGTATTCAGCAGAGACCAATAGCTCTTCAAGAGTGGCTGCGGTGCCTCTCTTGAGCAGGACGGGCTTGCGAACCTTTCCAAGATCCCGCAGCAGATGAAAGTTCTGCATATTTCGGGCCCCAACCTGGAGGATGTCAACATACTCACGGAACAGAGGAATCTGAGGGCTTTCCAATATTTCACTTACCACGAGCAACCCATGGCGATCTGCGGCCTCGCGTAGCAGGCGGAGGCCCGCCTCGCCCATTCCTTCAAAGCTGTAAGGAGAAGTTCTGGATTTGAAGGCACCCCCACGGAGAACTCTCCCCCCGCAGTGCCGGACAGTCTCGGCTACGTCAAGCATCTGTTCCCGGCTCTCCACGCTGCAAGGCCCAGCCATCACCACCAGCTGGTCTCCCCCGATTTCGACATGATGCGAGCCGTTGCTGAGACGGATGCGAGTGCCCTCAGGCTTGAACTGTCGGCTGGCCAGCTTATAGGGGGTTGTGACTCGAACAACCTCGCGTACACCTTCCATCAACTCGATGTCTCGAGCGTCGATGATTCTATTTCCAACCACCCCCAGTACTGTGCGTGTCATACCGGTTGAGCGATGGATATCAAATCCTAAATTCACCAGCCTTTCGACAACCCGCTGAATCTGAGTCTCCGCAGCTCCTTCTTCCATGACAACAATCATGATTGCTTGGCCTCCTTGTCGGATCGGCGCTCACCGGCCATCAAGCGTTCCACGCGGCGGGATTCATCCAGAATTCTTTCGAATAGCCGGATCAAAGCCTCATTTTCCATGGGCCCTCGGTTATTCCGGGTTACGCGGGCGACAATGTCCTTCTCACGTTCCGGGTCGTAAATGGGGAGACCGCATTGTCGCTTGATTTTTCCGATTTCAATGACTCAGTGAGACCGCTCGCTGAGCAACTCTGTGAGCTTCTCATCAATTTCATCAATCCTTTTTCGCCAGTCGGCAATATCCATTGGTCAAGACTCTCCTTTTAGCCACCGCGCGAAATTGCCGACTATTTCGGGCAGGCGCGGATTACCTGATGTCTCTTCGATACAGCGAACGATGGCACTGCCTACAACAACGCCGTCTGCCAGTTTCTCGACTTCCCGAACCTGTTCCGGACGGGAAATCCCAAAACCCACGGCTACTGGCAAACGGGAATGAGCACGGATTCGATGAATTAAAGGCGCAATCTCGCTGGACAATGAGTTCTGTATCCCGGTCACCCCCGTGCGGGAGATTGCATAGATGAAACCGGAAGAATAATGAGAAATCCGCTGAATTCGGTCATTTGTGCTGGTTGGGGCAGCCAAGAAAACCGAATCCAATCCAACGCGCCGCATGGTCTCGACAGGAACGGCCGCCTCTTCCACCGAGATATCCGTAATCAGGAACCCGTCTACGCCGCTTTCCACGGCTTGCTTGGCCACGGCTTCGAAGCCGTAAGAGAAGAGGGGGTTGTAATAACTGAACAACAGCAAAGGAACTTCTGTCTTCTTTCGCAACTGCTGAACCAGTTCCAATGCGTTCTTCAACTTAAAGCCGCCTCTGAGGGAGCGTTCGCTCGCCCGCTGTATCACGGGGCCGTCTGCCAGAGGATCAGAAAAAGGGACTCCCAACTCGATTATATCGGCACCAGCCTGCTCGAGGGACAGCACTAACTTGAAGGTAGTATCAAGGTCAGGATCCCCGATAGTGATGTAAGGGATGAACGCTTTCTTGCCAGCCTTCTGCAATTGCTGGAATTTGGCTTGGATTCGAGTTGCCATTAGTCACCATCTTGAAATGGGCTAGAGACGAATCTTCGATTGAATGATTAAAGGCTTCCGAGCGGGCTCTCGGTGCAAGAATCGGAAAGAGACCAGGGGAACTTCTACAGGAGAATGTCACTCCAGTCGTGCCACGCTCTGAACGTCTTTATCTCCCCGCCCGGACAAATTGATGACCATCAAATTTCCCGGACGCAACGTTGGCGCCAGACGGATGGCCTCGGCGACAGCATGAGCACTCTCCAGAGCTGGGATGATTCCCTCCAAACGGCTCAGCAGGTGAAAAGCTTCAAGGGCTGCAGCATCGTCGATGGAGGTATAACGAATACGTCCCAAATCGTGTAAGTAGGCGTGTTCCGGTCCGACCGACGCATAATCGAGACCCGCCGAGACCGAATGAGTGGTCGCGATCTGCCCATCCTCAGTCTGCAAGACGTAGGAGAAGGTGCCCTGGAGAATTCCCGGCCTGCCGCCGCCGAAACGGGAGGCGTGTTGTCCCAATTGTGGGCCCCGCCCTCCTGCTTCTACACCGATCATTGCGACTTCCGAATCTGCCAGGAAGGGATGAAACAGGCCAATGGAATTACTTCCTCCTCCGACACAAGCAAGGAGCAGGTCCGGCAGCCGTCCCTCTTTTTCCAGAATCTGTGTTCGAGTCTCTCGGCCGATGATGGACTGAAAATCACGCACCATCATGGGATAAGGGTGAGAACTCAGGACCGATCCCAACAGATAGTAGGTGGTTCGAACGTTAGTTACCCAATCACGGATCGCCTCATTAATGGCATCCTTGAGGGTCCTACTGCCGCTAGATACGCAGTGCACTTTAGCCCCGAGAAGCCGCATCCGATACACATTTAACTCCTGGCGTTGCATGTCCTCTTCGCCCATGTAGACTTCGCAATCCAGGTTCAACAAAGCACAGACGGTTGCAGTAGCCACGCCGTGCTGGCCAGCCCCCGTCTCGGCAATGACCCGCTTTTTCTCCATTCGCTTGGCCAGCAGTCCCTGACCCAGACAGTTGTTGATCTTGTGTGCCCCCGTGTGATTGAGATCTTCACGTTTCAAGTAAATCCGGGCGCTCCCCAGTTGCTGCGTCAATCGCCTGGCGTAATACAGTGGGGTTGGACGCCCTGCGTACTCATGCCAGTAATATTGAAGTTCGGCTTGAAAGTCCGGATCCTGGCGAGCGACGTGATAAGCTTGCTCCAGTTCTTCCAGTGGTTGCATCAGCGTCTCGGGGACAAACTTCCCCCCATAAGGCCCGTAATGGCCTTGGGCATCGGGAAATTGGCTAGACTGAAACTCCGGCATCAGACTCCCTCAATGAACATAATCCTTGGACATATCCGATTGGGCCCTCCGGATTTCGCGGAAGAGCGCATCCAGTTTCTTGAAGTCCTTCTTGCCTGGTTCGGTCTCTACCCCACTGCACACATCAACGGCGTAAGGCTCGACCTTTCGGATGGCCTCATAAATATTCTCGGGTCCCAGCCCTCCGGCAAGGATGATTCGACCGTGTTTCTTGGCCTCGATAGCCAGGTCCCAATTAAATGTTTTTCCGGTTCCTCCGTGTACGCCTTCTTCATAGGCGTCCAGAAGAAATGCATTGACAGCGTACCGAGACACTTGGCTCATGTCGAATGTGGCATCTACTCGAAATGCCTTGATTACCCGGAGCTCGCTCAAGTGCTTGATGTACTCTGCAGTTTCTGAGCCATGCAGTTGCACCGTGCCCATTCCCATGGCGTGCGTCATGCTCATGACTCGGTCGGGGCTGAATTCATCCACAAAGACTCCGATCAGCGACACGATAGGAGGCAGAGCTTCCACGATTGACTTGGCTTTGGCTGGTTCGATATATCTCGGGCTTCTCTTGTAGAAATTGAAGCCCAAGGCATCTGCTCCCAGGGCAATAGCGGCCTCTGCATCCTGGATGTCCGTAATTCCGCATATCTTGATCTTAGTCATGACTCCTCAGTTGAGGCTTCTAATCATTAATTCGCGCAAGGTCTTTCCCGGGTTTGGAGACTTCATGAGGTGTTCACCGATAAGAAACGCATCCACCCCTGCTTCGCGAAGCAGTCGGACATCATCAGCGGTACTGATACCACTCTCGCTGACCAGGATTGTTTTTTCCGGGACCTGAGGCGCCAACTGCAAGGTAGTCTGCAGGTCGACCCTAAATGTGGTTAGATCGCGATTGTTAATCCCGATGATCTCAGCCCTACAATCCACGGCTTTTTCCAGTTCAGCTTGATTATGGACTTCGACCACAATGCTTAGACCCGCACGGTCGGCGACGGTCAAAAGCTGCGACAGCGAAGCAGCGTCCAGGATTGCCGCAATCAGTAGAATCGCATCGGCACCGGCGGCACTGGCTTCGTAAACCTGGTATGGATCGATAATAAAGTCTTTTCTTAAGACCGGGCAAGAAACACTTTGTTTCACTTGTTTCAAGTCTTCCAAAGATCCAAGGAAATAATCTTCTTCAGTGAGAACAGAGATAGCCGCAGCGCCGTGAGACTCGTAAGCAACGCCCAACTCCGCCGGGTCGACATGCCCTCGCAAAAGGCCTCTAGACGGAGAGGCTCGCTTGATTTCCGCGATGAAGTTGAGACGGTCGGTTCGGTCCAAGGTGACGAAGAATGGACGCTGGTTGGAAGGCTTTTTGGCCGCTGGGCGCACTACCTGTTCGGCTAGGAGTGGATACTCCCTTTTCTTTTTTTCCAGCTTGGAACGTTTCTGTTCGACGATGCGGGCTAAGAAGTTGGTTTCCATATTCCGCGCTCAGGCCATTGGCAAATTCGTAAAGGTGATAAGCTGCTCAAGTTTGCGAAACGCTTGACCGCTCTCCAAAGATTCCCGGGCCAACGCCAAGCCGGCCAGAAGGGAATCAGTCCGGTCTGCGACATAGATTCCAGCAGCTGCGTTCAGCAAGACGGCATCCCGCTCAGGGCCATCCCGGACTCCTTCCAAAATCTCCTTTAAGATCCGACTATTCTCAGTTGCATCGCCGCCTCGGAGGCACTCGGAAGGGCTGCGGCTCAGCCCAACGTCCTCAGGGGTCAAGAAGCGGGTCTGAACCGATCCTCGCCGCAATTCCGAGAGCTTCGTCGAGCCTGAAACGGAAATCTCGTCCAGCCCCTCCTCGCCGGAAAAAACCAGCGCTCTTTCACAGCCGAGTACATCCAATACCTGGACGAAAATCTCAGTCAGTTGGGGCGAGTAGACCCCTATGATCTGTCTCTTGACCCTCGCGGGATTAGATAGAGGACCCAAAAGGTTGAATATGGTTCGAATCCCCATCTCCCTCCGGACCTTGGCCACGATTCGCATGGCTGGATGAAATGAAGGGGCAAATAAGAACGTAATGCCGCACTTTTTCAAACAGTCTTCCAGAACCCCCTTGGGAGCATCGACCCTTACGCCCAGGTAGGTCAGGACATCAGCGCTCCCGCACTGCCCTGAAATGGCTCGGTTCCCATGTTTGGCGACCCGAATTCCTGCGCCCGCAATGACGAAGGCCGCTGCCGTGGAGATATTGAAGGTTCTTGTGCTGTCTCCGCCCGTGCCTGCCGTGTCTACTACTACTTCTTCTTCATTGTGGCTGAACTTCACTGCATGCCGGCGCATTCCGCGTGCAAACCCGACAATCTCGCTGACCGACTCCCCTTTCCAGGCCAGTGCTGTCAACAGAGTGGCCATCTGGATTTCACTCAGCTGTTCGTCGAATATGACCTCCAGTAGCTGGTCCGCTTCGTCTATCCCCAGATCCTCTCGACGATACAGTTTCTTAAGGCACTCATTGTAGAGATCACTGCAGTTCATAATCCCAGAAAGTTGGCTAGGAGCTGCTTACCCTCATGGGTCATTATGGATTCCGGGTGGAACTGAACTCCTTCGACTGGGTATTCCTTGTGGCGAAGGCCCATGATCAGTCCATCAGTTGTTGTGGCTGAGACTTCCAAACATTTAGGCAAACTCTTTCTTTCCACAATCAGGGAATGGTAGCGCGTGGCTGGAAAGCGGTAAGGCAGCCCCTTAAAAATTGTCCGATTGTCATGGCAGACTTCGCTGGTCTTGCCGTGCATCAAGTACGGAGCTCTGACCACCTTGCCTCCGAATGCCTGTCCAATGGCCTGGTGCCCGAGGCAGACACCCAGGATTGGAACTTTGCCAGAAAAAAACTTGACGACGCCGAGAGAGATCCCCGCCTGGTCGGGGGTACCGGGCCCGGGAGAAATCACAATCCGATTCGGTTTCAAAGCCTCGATCTCGGTAACCTCAATTTTGTCATTCCGATGGACTTGAAGTTCTTCACCCAGTTCCCCCAAATACTGCACCAGGTTGTAAGTGAAGGAGTCGTAGTTGTCAATTACCAGGATCATGGCGCCTCACTAAAAACCGGTCTCTGCCATTTCCACTGCCTTCATCAAAGCTCGGGATTTGTTAAGAGTCTCTTGGAATTCTCTTTCCGGAAGAGAGTCTGCAACAATTCCGCCACCAGCTTGGATGTATGCTTTGCCATCCTTGACCACCAGGGTTCTGATCGCAATGCAAGAATCCAGGTTTCCGGCGAAATCAAGGTACAAGACCGCACCGGCATAGACGCCCCGTCGATGGGGTTCCGATTCATCAATAATCTGCATGGCCCGGACCTTGGGTGCCCCGGTCACCGTGCCAGCAGGGAAACAAGCCATCAGGCCTTCGAATCGGTCTACATCCGAGCGCAAGCGGCCGCGCAAGCTCGAAACTAAGTGCATCACATGGGAGTACTTCTCGATAAACATCAAGTCCAAAACTTCCACGCTCCCATACTCGCAGAATTTCCCTAAGTCATTCCTTCCTAAGTCCACCAGCATGATATGTTCGGCCTTCTCTTTCTCATCCGCCTTGAGTTCTTCGGCCAGCAAGGCATCTTCGTCTTCCGTATTGCCTCGAGGGCGAGTGCCGGCAATGGGCCGGTAATAAGCGCAGCCGTGGCTGATCTTGACTAACATCTCAGGAGATGAGCCAATGACAAAGTGGTCCCCCAGTTTGAGAAAGAACATATACGGAGAAGGATTCACCATCCGCAAAGCCCGGTATATATTAAAAGGAGCGGTAGTCACTGGGACGGTGAATCGTTGTGAGAGGACAACCTGGAAGATGTCTCCGGCTTTGATATACTCCTTCGCCTGTTCCACTGCCTGGAAGTAATCCGTCCTGGAAAAGTTCGATTTCACCGTCAACGATCCTGCATCGGGATCCCCAAACTGCGGCATGGAGACGGGTCCATTCAGCAATTGCTCGGTAGCTTCAATCTCTCCGATAGCCTCCTGATACTTGACCTCAGAACTGGAAGCGCTGTCGTCCAGCATGACGTTTGAGATGATTAGAATTTGCTGGCGAACATGGTCGAAAGCCAGCAGGCTGGAGAAGAACATCATTACTGAATCCTGAAGATGCAGGTCATCGTCTCCTGTCTGGGGAATATCCTCCACCCACCGAACCGCGTCATAAGCGAAATAACCGACAGCCCCTCCGGTGAATGGGGGCAATCCTGGCACGGTTACTGCCCGATAACGCTCGGTGATCTTCCTCAGCACATCCAACATCCGCCCCTTGCGCTTGATGGTCTCCCCGTTTTTCTCTATCTCAACCATCTCTCCCTTGGCTCGAATGGTTAAATAGGGGTTACATCCGATAAAGGAATAGCGCGCGATTTTCTCGCCACCCTCAATACTCTCCAGCAGAAAGGCCTGGGGGTTGTTCGATTCAACCCTCAAATAGGCCAAAACTGGGGTCAGGAGATCGGCGGTTACCGCCTTGCAGACAGGGATGACATTCCCCTGGCCGCAGAGCACTTCAAACTCTTTAAAGGTCGGTCGGATCATGGCATTATCTGGTGAACGAAGAGATCTTGTGACGGGCAAAGATGAACTCTGGTCCCGCTTTCTAGTTTATCACTCCTCGGTGGTCACTGCCTTTGCGGCTCTCCTTTCAAGTTCGTTCAAGATATCATCCAGCTCCAGCCCTTCATTCACGAATAGAACCAGCAAATGGTAGAGAAGATCCGCGGACTCCATGGTCAGTTCAGGCTTGGATTTATTCTTGGCGGCGATAATCGTCTCCGCCGTTTCTTCTCCTACCTTCTTGAGAATCTTGTCAGTCCCCCTGGAAAAAAGATAGGCCGTATAGGAGCCTTCGGGCATATCGGCTTTGCGACCCTTGATGACCTCCACCAGCCGGCTCAGGGTAGTGTGAGGGTCATGCCGTGCACGAGATGTCTCGGACTTTGAGCTCTCAGCGGCTGATTCTGCATCGAAGCAACTCTCCGTTCCCGTATGACAAACAGGCCCTAACGGGATAACGGAAAAAAGGAGTGTATCAGAGTCGCAATCGAGCTCGACCTTGACGATTTTTTGTCGGTTCCCGGAGGTTTCACCTTTGTGCCAGATCTGTTGACGGCTACGGCTCCAAAAATAAGTCTCCCGGTACCTCAGCGACAGGTCAACAGCCTCTTGATTCATATAGGCCATCATCAAAACCCGATGCGTCCGGGCATCTTGTACAACCGCCGGGATCAGACCGTAGTCATCAAGTTTGAGCCTGGCCACAGCATCTTCATTATCGATCTGCATCAAACACTCCTGGAAATAATTGAAGGAGTCGACACCCTCTCAGTCAGTGGCTGCTGAAGAACCACCAGCCGGCCAACCATGAGGACATGAAACATCCCTTTCTCGCAGAAAGCCTAAGGTGCTGACGTGCAGCCCGAAAGAGAATCATCTGCCTTTTCTTAAGTCTGGGATGTCAACTGTTCACGACCCGTAGTCAACGGACCAGCAGCCCCTGTTTCCTCAAATAAGCTTTAGCTTGTTGGACTGTGAACGTGCCAAAGTGAAAAATCGAGGCGGCCAGTGCCGCACTGGCTCCACCCTCAGTCAGCCCGCTGTAAATGTGCTCTAAATTCCCGACCCCTCCAGATGCAATAACCGGGATCTGCACCGCAGCCGTGATAGCTTTCAAGAGTTCCAGGTCGTAACCATCTTGCGTTCCGTCCCGATCCATGCTGGTCAGCAGAATCTCTCCCGCACCAAGCTGTTCAATGCGGTGGGCCCACTCCACAGCGTCTATTCCAGTTGGGGTGCGGCCACCGTGGATATAAACTTCCCATGAAACTATTCCGGGTTGGTCGGAATTGCGCCGTTTAGCGTCAATGGCGAGGACAATGCACTGGGTTCCGAACTTTTCAGCGCCTATAGTGATCAGTTCCGGGTTTTTGACGGCTGCCGTATTGAGAGATATTTTATCAGCTCCAGCCCGCAGGATGTCGCGAATGTCCGCTGCGTTTCGAATTCCCCCACCCACCGTGAAGGGTATAAAGACGGTGTCAGCGACACGTCCGACCATGTCAATCACAATACTGCGCGCGTCTGAAGAAGCAGTGATGTCCAGGAACACCAATTCGTCCGCCCCTGCCTGATCGTAACGCTTCCCGCACTCGACGGGATCTCCGGCATCGACGAGGCCAACAAAATTGACTCCCTTGACAACGCGTCCTCGATCGACATCAAGGCATGGAATGATGCGTTTTGCCAGCATAAGCCCAAATTCTAATGAAAGCCCCTCACAAAAACAACGGCTGCGTCTAGATAAGACGAGTGGGGAAAACGAAACGAGCATGGGACAAGGTTGACGGATGAATCAACCGCCAAACTATCAATTCTCGTACCCATGCCTCCGGCTGGATGTTCCCCTGGCCCGTCGCCCTCTTCAAGCGTACTGAAGGGCCTGTTTCAAAGTGAACTTTCTTTCGTACAATGCTTTTCCCACAATGACCCCTTCCACGCCAAGAGGCTCCAGTACTTTGACTTGCTTCAGATCATCCAAACAGGAGATTCCGCCAGAGACAATGACCTTGAGGCCGGTATCCACAGCTATTTGACTGGTCATTGTTAGATCCGGTCCGTCAAGCATCCCATCTTTGGAAATGTCCGTATAGATGATTCGACTTGCCCCCATCTCGGCCAGATGCTTAGCAAATAGGACCGCGTAGAGGGATCCTGTTTGCTGCCATCCTCGGGTTGCAATCATTCCCTCTCGGGCATCCAAACCGATGGCAATCTGATCCTGGAACCTGGATAGGGCCTGTTTTAGGAATCCGGGATCTTCGACCGCCGCAGTTCCCAGAATTACCCGACGCGCACCCGCCAGCAGCAAATCCTCCAGGTTCTCCATGCTGCGCACGCCACCGCCGAATTGCACGGGGATCTTCAGGGCTTTGAAAATCTGTTTTGCCAGCGTGCGGTTGCTGTTTGCGTCGCCTATGGCTCCGTCGAGATCGACCAGATGAAGCCACGGCGCACCCTGTCGCTCCCATGACAAGGCCACTGCCATCGGATCATCAAAATACACTGTTGCAGTTTCCGGTCGTCCCTGCAGGAGCCGGACGCAACGGCCTCGACGCATGTCAACTGCAGGAAAAATGATCACTCCTCCAACCTCTCCTGGAAGCCTATCGAACCCTTAAACAATGATGTCTTGGGGGGAAAGGGACTAGGCGGGGGTGCCCCCCCAAAAGCGGTGAGACCCAACTATAGCGCGAGTAAGATTGAAGAATCTGAATCTGTAGCCCTTCATATCACTGCAAATCTTAGCATATTAGCGTTGCGGTAAACACCCAGAAAACTGGGGGGCTGAGCAGACTACATCTCCGCAAAGTTGCGGAGAATGCAAAGACCCACGTCCTGGCTTTTCTCGGGATGAAACTGCGTGGCCCAAACGCTGCCTCGACGAACAATGGCAGGGAACTCGAATCCATAATCAGTTGTTGCAACGACGTCTGAAGACTCGACAGGATCGGCAAAGTAGGAATGGACGAAATAAACAAAACTCTCCTCAGGAATCCCCTCCAAGAGCGGATCCACCGCCTTTAGATGAAGCTGGTTCCAACCGATGTGTGGCACCCTCAAGCCTGCAGGAAGACGTTTCACTCTGCCTGGTATGAAATCGAGTCCCTGGTGTCGTCCGAATTCCTCACTTTCGGTAAAGAGCAGTTGCAGCCCCAGGCAAACGCCTAGTAATGGAGTTCCCGAAGATACCTTTTCGGAAAGACACTGAACCATGTCTTTGGTCCTCAGGTTGTGCATGGCATCCGCAAAGGCGCCGACTCCGGGAAGAATCAGCTTACTGGCAGCCAATACTCGTTCCGGTTGGTCGGTTACTTCAACGGGAATCTTCAGGCTCTGAAACGCCTTCTCCACGCTGCGCAGATTATTGATAGCGTAATCGACAATGGTGACCATTAAAGCACGCCCTTGGTGGAAGGAACTCCCCTGACACGGGGGTCGATAGCTAATGCGGCAGAGAAGGCTCGAGCGGCTGACTTGAACGCCGCCTCAGCAATGTGGTGTGAATTCCGGCCATATAAGACTTCGACGTGCAGGTTGATTCTGGCCTGTACCGCCAGGGCACGAAAGAACTCCTCGACCAGTTCGGTACTCAAGCCTCCGACCATCTCTGAAGGAAAGCGGGCGTTGAACACCAGGTAAGGCCGGCCCGAGAAGTCCACGACTGCCCGGCAAAGAGCCTCGTCCATGGGAACATAGGCCATACCGAAACGTGTGATGCCTTCCTTCGTTCCCAGGGCTTGAAAATAGGCTTCTCCCAGTGCTATCCCGACGTCTTCCACCGTGTGATGGCCATCGACGTTCAGATCTCCCTGGCATCGAATCTCCAGGTCAAATAGTCCGTGTTTGGCGAACAAGGCCAGCATGTGGTCGAAAAACTCAATTCCTGTGGAGATGTCGGAATTCCCCTTGCCGTCAAGGTTGAGCCTGATCGAGATGTCTGTTTCTTTGGTCTTTCGGGAGACTTTAGCGGTTCGGGGCTTGGTCAATTTAACACTCCTTCTAAGGCAGATAAGAATAGGTCATTCTCCTCGCGGGTCCCGATGCTTACTCTCAAGAAGCGATCTAGCATAGGATAGCGGCTGATGTCACGCACCAGAATTCCCTTGGCAAAAAGCTGCTCAAACAAGGTCTTTGCCCCTAATGGTGTTTCAAAAGCAATGAAATTGGCTTGGGAAGGAAGGGCTCGGACCCCCTCCATTCCCTGCAATTCAGTGAATACTCGCTCCCTCTCTTCAATCAGAACATCGATTTGGGGCTTGAGCAAATGAAAATGTTCGATAGCTGCTTCCGCTGCCGCCATGGAGAAGACGTTTAGGTTATAGGGTAACTTTGCCTTGGTGACCTCTTTGACTAGATATGGGTGCCCCAGCAGATATCCGACTCGAAGGCCAGCCATGGCCATGGCTTTGGAATAGGTCCTCAGCACAATGAGGTTCTCAAAATCCTGCAATAGAGATACCACGGATTGCCGGCTGAACTCATGGTAGGCCTCATCCACGATGACCAGGCCTCTAGCGGCCTTCAGCAAAGCCCTTAAGTCACAATGCGGCAACACCCCGCCCGTCGGATTATTGGGAGAGCAGATGATTGTCAATTCAGCGTCCTGGACTGATTCCATCAAGCGGGGCATATCAAACTCGAATTGAGGGGTCAGAAAGACATCACGACAATCTCCCCCCAGGATAGTCGTCAGGAGTTTGTAAAGCGTGAACGTAGGTTGAGAGATGACCACACGCTTGCCCGCTTCCACTACCACCATCAAAACGGCTTCAATTAACTCATTTGACCCGTTTCCTATCAGTATCCCTTCCTCTTTCCAGCCGCTGAACCTGGCCAGTTTGGTGGCGAGCGTAGTTGGGACGAAGGGAGGATAACGTGACCAGGCTACCTGGGACATCTTTTCATTGACAGAAGCCTTGACGGGTTCCGGCAGATCGAAAGGGTTCTCATTCTGGTTGACCTTGACCGGCGCTTCCAGATGCCTGAGCGTATACGCCTGTAACTGTCGCACAGACGTCTTGATGAACGAAATGTAATCAGTCACGTGAATCCTTGCAGAAGGCCTGACGCTCTCCTGGCGTCAACAGCGAATGACAGATTTTACAGAAAATCTGCCAAAAGATAAATCGACAATGGGAATCGTTGCTTACGCGGACCTCAACCGACTTCGACGAGTGAAATCAAGGTGAAATGCTATCTCAATGCCGAGGGGGGGGGGTCTGTTGCTGTTGCTTGGAAAGGGCAATTCTCAAGACTGGCTGTTTTTTTGTTAGAATGATTTTTTGAGCAGTTCTTAAACAAGTCAAGAATTCTCGACTTCTTTGATTCAGGGTCAATAACGATGGTGGGAGGTGGATGACATGAGGAAGCGATCTCTGGTGGGACTCCTAATGCTGGTGGCAGGCTTCGGTTCAAATCTGTATGCGGCAGACGCCACATTCTACTTTGGGTTTCAGAAAGCTGGTAATTTGACCGTGAAGCAGGTCCCGGGGATCATTTCTGAGAGTCTGCAGGTGGGGACCGACTGGGGAGGACTCCTGGGGGCTCGGATCGCGACGAGTGGTATTGTCGGATTTGAGCAATCCATCGGGTACAGCCCAAAATTCCTGGACTCTAATACCGGGGCATTTAACACGCAGAGCAACCTGATGGTCAACATCCCATTGTACAAGTTCGTTCCGTACGGGACCGCCGGAATTGGCTTCATCACGACCTGGGGGGATAGCCAGAAGAGCTTCGGGACCAAGTTCGACTTGAATTATGGGGGTGGGTTGAAATGGAAGAATATTATAGGCCCGCTCGGCTTGCGGTTCGACTTGAGGGGGTACACGGCGTTCAATGCTTTCAATAATAGCCCCTTTTTCCAGGTCCAGCACGTCAACTACATTGAAGGCACTGTGAATCTGTTTCTCTCTTTCTAGCATGGCGCACGCAGTCAAGCTCAGCAGCGGGCTAGAGGAACATCGTCAAAAGCTGTCAGCTTAGCACCAATGTCGTCCGCGTTTGGGATCCAGATGTGAACGGGGGGGAGCGTGAGCCTCCGATTGCCCTCAATAGCCTACAACCCTAACGCCGCACCGAACGGATGACGGCAGTCATCCCGGCCGATCGGCGCCACCCCGCGCTGATCATTTGTCATAGTGCCCTGCCGTCAGCCTCACTTCATTGTGTCACGCTTTCGGGGTAGGTGGAGGGAGTTGCCGGGCCTGAATCTCGGATTGGAACCCCACTTTACGGTGAGTCCCGTCACAAAACGGTTTGTTCTCGGAGTGCCCACAGCGACAGAACGAAATCGCGGTGCGCCCCGAGAGGTCAAACGCATTACCCTGCATATCGTGAATTGTAAAGTCTCCTTCCACTTTCAATGACCCGTTGTTGTTCACAGTGATCTTGACGCTCAAGTTATCACCTCCGTCTAAGAATTTGTTCTCGAACCAGCTTAAATAAGATGACACAGAGTCTAAAAGCCAGCAAGTGGTTCGGCTCACGACTGCGACAGTTGACTCTCCTGGTACCTCATTTAGCCTTCCCCCTCCGTATGCCAATATACGTCAGGTTCCGCCATGACATGCCGAGATTGGAGCACCCGTCCATTCGGAAGGAACGATCAGAAGACCGAGCGTTCCATCGGCAAATCGCATACCGCCCTTTCTTGTTATTAAGCTTGTCGCCGCGCACCCGATATTTTCTTTTACAGGACATTCCTGTTGACGTTCAACAGGAATGTCGCTACACTCATGTTGATATCCAAAAGGAGGCATCATGACTTTATTAAAGGAAGACATCCTCCGAGGCACACTGGACTTGCTGGTTTTGAAGACCCTGGACGCGCTGGGGCCGCTGCACGGGTTTGGAATTGCCCGTCGCATCGAACAGGTTTCCGTGGATCTCCTGTATCTCAATCAGGGCACGTTGTATCCCGCTTTGCTGCGCCTGCAGCAAAAAGGTTGGATCTCCTCCAAGTGGGGGATTTCGGAAAACAATCGACGGGCCCGTTTCTACTCCCTGACCAAATCGGGCCGGAAGCAGCTGGCCCAGGAAACTGAGAGCTGGGAACGGATGGTGGGAATCATAGCTCGACTGCTGGATGGCGCTGAAGGCGTATGAGATGAGTAACAAGTGGCGTGTGATCAGTTTAATAAGGCGGTCAGCCATCAGCAGTCGGCCAATATTCGGAAGGCAGCGAGCGGGTCAGTGAAAGCCCCCTTTGAAAAGCGGCGGATGATCAAGCGATTGCATCTGAAACAGGGTACCTCGGGGCTCCCTCTGGAGGGCACCGACCTTGGCCGCGCTTTGGATTGAACTGGTTTCCCGGGCCAGAAACTGGGGCAGGTTGCTCGGCACGGAGCAAAAGCGGGGTCGAAGCCGCCGCACTCCAAAAGAGCACGGTAGCGCAGACCCGGCTTTGTGGGGTCTGCGACCTTTGATTTCTCGTGATTGCTGGATATTGTGAAGAAAGGTGTGAGGGGTCATGACCAGGCTGCACCGGCGAATTTCGCGGATTGGCGGAAGATGAACACGACCTTCACCGACATCGCCAGTTACGTGAGGCATAATGTGTTTGTGACGGGTCACGGCGAGCCTCGGCGTCTGAGAAGCCTTGCGGTAAGCGGTAACCTTTTCGACGTGCTCGGCGTTGCGCCCTTGCTGGGGCGAACCTTCACCATAGACGAGACATTTGGGGGCAAAGATCGTGTCGCCGTCCTCAGCTACAACCTGTGGCGGGAAGAATTCGGCGGCGATCCATCCATCGTAGGGCGGAGCATTTCTCTGTCGGGAAAAAAACATGAAGTAATCGGAGTGATGCCAGGTAGCTTCTTTTTCCCCACTCATGACATCCAGATCTACGTGCCATTCGGCTTCAAACCCACTGAATTGGTGGAAACGCGACGCCCTCATTATATGAGTGTGATTGCCCGTCTCCGAGCGAACGTTTCTTTAGAGCAGGCGAGAGTCGAAATGAGAGGAATTGCGAGTCGCCTGGAGCAGATGTTCCCGGATACCAATACCCAGATGGGAGTGCGGGTCGACAGCTTCCACGCCATGCTGGCACTGGATATGAAACCGGCGTTGTTGATGCTCTTTGCAGCGGTCTCGGCACTATTCCTGATCGTGTGCTCCAACGTGGCCAACCTTCAGCTGGGGCGCGCCGCCGCGCGTATCCGTGAGTTTGGCATCCGCCAGGCGCTGGGTGCAGGACGGTGGAGGTTGATTTGCCAGCTCATGACTGAAAGTCTGATACTGTCATTCCTGGGAGGGACACTCGGCCTGACGATGGCTATCGGCGGCCGTTTGGTCCTGCTCCATTCAGCCCCCGAGGCTATTCCGCGCTTTGCCGAATTACGGCTGGACGGTTGGGTCATTGTGTTTGCCGTAGCGGTCACGTTGTTTGCTCCCATGCTGTTTGGAGTGGTCCCGGCCATGGCAGGCGCCCGCTCGGAATCGCTCCGGGTTCGTGGCGACACGGCGTTGAAGGACCGCCAGTCGATACAGCACATCCTCGTCACATTCCAGGTGGCATTGTCCGTCTTGTTGGTCACAGGAGCAGTTCTCTTGGTCCGCAGTCTCATCCGGCTGGAAAGGATTGCCCCCGGCTTTGACCCTGGTCACGCCGTAAGCATCAGCCTTGCGCTGCCGGACATTCGATATCCCAACGAAGAGCAGATTGTCCGTGCTGTTCAGGAGTTCGAACGGCGTCTGCTTGCGGAACCTCAGATCGAGCGGGTTGGAACCACGCTCACCCTCCCTCTGAAAGGCTTTGCCTGGAGTGGTGACGCGACGGTCGAGGGACGTCCTACGGGAGAATATGAACGCGAACTTCGCCACAACTCGGTGACACCAGGTTATTTCAATGCTATTGGCACTCCTGTGCTCCGCGGTCGACTTTCTAATGAATTCGATACGGCAAAGAGCCCGGAGGTTACCATTGTCAATGAAGCTCTGGAGAAGGCTTACTTCCGGGGTGAGAATGCGGTGGGCAGGAGGATCAAGTTCGGCCGTCCCCAGGATCAGGACCCTTGGGTTACCATCGTTGGCGTCGTCGCAGACGCAAAGCAGGACGGCATGGACAAACCCACCCAACCCGAAGAGGACACACCCTTCGCGCAACGGCCCAATAACGCCTTGACCCTGGTGGTCCGAGGAATCGTCCCTCCAGATCACCTTGTCGCGCTGGCGCGGCAAGCCGTCTGGTCCGTCGATAAGGACCTCGCGCTAACCGAAATTACGCCGCTTCCCCAACTGGTTCGCGCGTCTGCCGGCGATCAGAGGTTCCGCACGTCGTTACTTTCCACGTTTGCCGGTACCGCCTTGTTCTTAGCCACTTTGGGTGTCTATGGCGTTCTATCCTACTCTGCTACCCGACGTTTACGCGAGATGGGTATCCGCAGGGCTCTCGGCGCGCCTCACGGGAGCCTGTACTGGATGGTGGTGCGCGATGGTATGCGGCCTGTGCTTGTGGGTGCCGTCATTGGACTTGTAGGGGCGTATGCTGCCACCCAGTTGATCGTGTCCCTCTTGTTTGGTGTGACTCCTGCAGACCCAATCACCTATTTGCTGACCACCACCACTCTGGTTGCCACCTCGTTGTTCGCCTGCTCAATTCCAGCATTAAAGGCAGTCCGCGTTGATCCAATAGTGGTGCTGAGGTGGGAATAGGTGTCAGGTGCGAGGTGTCAGGTTTTAGAGCATGAGCGAACTGCGTGTGCTGGTTCTTCGTTTCTTGGCATTGTTCAGAAAAAGGCATCTGGAACAGGAACTGGGTGAAGAACTGAGTTCCCATATGGAGATGCTAGTGGAGGAAAACGTCCGGAAGGGGATGTCCCCGGTGGAGGCACGATATGCAGCAAGGCGCAGCTTTGGTGGCGTCGAACAATTCAAGGAAAACTATCGGGGCCAAAGGGGGCTACCGATGATCGAGACCCTGGTTCAAGATGTGCACTACGGTCTGCGCATGTTGGTCAAAAGTCCCAGCTTCACCGCTGTTGTGGTGTTAACGCTCGCGCTTGGCATCGGAGCCAACACCGCCATCTTTAGTGTTGTCAATGCGGTACTGCTTCGGTCATTTCCTTACAAGGACCCGGACCGGCTGGTCATCGTTTGGGAACAGCTTCGGAAACTCGGCTTAAACCGGTTTGCAGCTCCATTTGGCAATTACTATGACTATAGGGACCAGAACCACGTATTCGAGCGCCTGGCAGTACTTGAGTATGCTCACTTTGACTTCCTGGAAGTTGACCAACCTGAACGCATTCTTGGAGTGCGTATCTCGGCCGACCTGTTTCCGTTGCTGGGAGTAAAAGCAGCTTTGGGGCGAACCTTTCTACCGGAAGAGAACCAGACTGGCCATGACCAGGTGGCCGTCTTAAGCGATAGTCTATGGAAGCGCCGGTTCGGGAGTGACCCGCACGTCATGGGCAGGACGATGATCCTGGACGGGAATCCTTTTACGGTGATCGGCGTCATCCCTCGGAGTCTTCGCTTTTCGTTCGGGAATTCCAGCTTGCCGGACGTGTGGTTACCGATTGCTTTCCAAACTGATCCGCGAAGAGAGTTGGGCAATTTGCAGATGATTGCGCGCCTTAAGCCCGGCGTCTCGGTGGAGGAAGCCAGGGCGGATATGAAAGCTCTCGCTGGGAGGCTCGAACAGGAATACCACCTTTACCGAGGTCCGCAAGGCGAGGATGCGGGCTACGATGTGGCAGTGACTTCGTTGAGGGAGGAAATCACTGGTAACTCGCGCGACGGCTTATTGGTCATGCTGGGGGCAGTTGGCTTTGTGTTGTTTATCGCCTGCGCCAATGTTACCAATTTACTGCTGGCTCGGTCGGCCACGCGCCAGAGGGAAATTGCAGTCCGAGCGGCTCTAGGCGCAAGCAGGGTGCGGCTTGTTCGGCAGTTCTTGACCGAGGGCTTACTTCTGGGGATGCTTGGTGGATGCTTCGCTCTGGTCATTGCTTACTGGAGTATCGGTGGCCTCGTCCGCTGGAGTCCTTACGATGTCACCCGTCTCTTCAGTGTCGACATTGATGGTCCAGTGCTCGTCTTCTCGTTGGGAGTCTCCCTTTTGACAGGGCTCATTTTTGGCCTGGTTCCAGTCATTGAAGGAGCCAATACAAACCTCACCCGGTCACTTAAGGAGGCGGCAAGAGGTCCTGCCGCAGTTCCGCCCCGGGGCATCTTGCGCCAGGTGCTCGTGGTCATTGAGGTTGCCCTTTCCCTGTCAATGGTGGTTGGAGCTGGTCTTTTGGTGAAAAGCTTTATCGCCATTCAAAACGTCAATCCGGGGTTTAACTCTGAAAGTGTCCTGACAGCTCAAATTTCACTGCCTGAATTTGAATACCGCGAGGATTACCAAGTGGCAGCTTTTTACCGAGGTCTGCTCGAGCGAATCGAATCCCTGCCTGGGGTCAAGTCTGCCAGTATGATTTCGGTGCTCCCACTGAGCGGCGGTGGCGGTCGAGATCCATTTAGTATCGAAGGTCAGTCCTGGCGTCCGTTCGGGGCAAACCGGACCCCTCAGGTCGCCAGCTATCGCGTCGCCGCCCCGGGCTACTTCCGGACAATGCAGATCCCTTTGGTAAAGGGTCGTGAGTTTACGATGAGGGATGTCGAGGGCGCGGTGCCTGAAGCCATTGTCAACGAAACCCTCGTGCGTGGCTTCTGGCCTGGTGAGGATCCCGTTGGCAAACATATCATGATGGGAGCTCCGAGAGAGAGGGTTCCCTGGCTGACCGTTATCGGTGTGGTCGCAGATGTCAGGAACTCTGGACTCGACTCGACCCCTATCCCGCAAATCTATGCGCCGCAATTCGAGATTCCCTCGCGTTCCATGACCCTGGTGATCCGGACCGATTCGGAGCCGATGAGGGTCGTCTCGGCAGTGCAACACGAAGTTCAGGCGCTGGACAAAAGCCGCCCTCTTTACGGCATCGCCTCCATGGATCAGGTGTTATCCGAAATAGTGGCGACCCGACGCTATAACATGCTGCTCCTGGGAATTTTCGCCGGACTCGCTTTGCTTCTTGCCGCCGTAGGGATTTATGGCGTCATTTCATATTCCGTGACCCAGCGGACTTATGAGATCGGCATTCGCCTGGCTTTGGGCGCAGACCCAGGGAACATTTTCGGGTTGATAGTAGGGCATGGATTGGTGCTGACGACGATAGGCCTCGTCATCGGGTTGGGTGGTGCGTTTGCCTTGACGCGTTTTCTCTCAGGCATGCTCTTCGGGGTTCGTCCAAATGACCTGACGACCTTTGTTGGCGTTTCTCTATTGCTAATGGCGGTGGCTGTGCTGGCCTGTTACATCCCGGCGCGGCGAGCCACCAAAATTGATCCGATGGTGGCGTTGCGGTATGAATAAGTGTCAGGTGCCAGGTTTGAAGTATCAGTGGCTACCCATAGAGAAAGTGGCAGCCACGGCAACTGACGAAAGTCGTAGATTTTTCTCGTCTACGGTTCCGACCTTTGAACCTATAATCTACCATCCTGCTCAAAATGGCCGGTTCCACTCGCGCCGCATCACCACCTGGATTCCCTCCCGCCAGTTTTCATTGATCCCCACCTGGACCATAGGGACCGACGATTCAATGCGGGCCAGGATTTGGGGAAATGTACTGTGGTAGCAGAACTGCGGGCAAACAAAATACAGGAGTGGAGACTCCGGGCTCAGTCCGAGGCCGCGGAAGTAACCTTTCTGGACAAACTCCCCCCGGACCTGATGCCAGCGAACCCGCAACCAGTAATCAAGACCTTGGAGGGGTAATTCAATCTCCTCATTGACTTTCAACTCAAGTACAGCCAGTCTTCCCTGCAGGGTGACCGCCAGGACATCAATCATCCCCCGGTCACCGGCCAGGAATGCAGGGACTTGCGGATAGAGGTAGCTTGGATTGAGGCGGCTGTCGATGCGCTGAATGTCCTGGAGAACCAAGCTTTCCAGCCAGCGTTCAGACTGAAGTTGATAAAACTCATGGCTGCGGTTCCTGTCTTGTGCGTGACGTTCGTCAAGGATTTGCGTCACTAACCGACTCAGCTGATCCCATTCGTCCAGTGGCTCAAGCGTTCCCACACCATAAAATATCTCCCCCTCTGGTCCTGCAGACAGACGGAGCTGGGCAAATTCCAGCCCGTGAATCCGGAAGGATACAGAGTTGGGGGCAGCGCGAAAAGCAGGCTGTATCCGGCCCTGCGCCAGATTCATGATGCGCTGGTAATTCGTGGTTTGAGCCAGATTGGATCTTGGACCCATCGAGTGCATCAGGGTCAAGGCAGTATCAATATTGCCACTATCGGTCAAGTCTTGGAACCGCAGTGCCTCAGCAGAGGAATCCATTTCCATCAGATGAATACTGAGGCCAGCATCCCGGATCAAACTCAGACGGCTTTTCAGCACCAGGGAACGGCCGACTGGGACAATCAATAATAACTTGCCGCCATGACCGCTGGAGTGAGTGGCAAGATAATCTCGCCAGATGATCCCGCTGGAGAGTATTCCGTCAATAGTAGCTTGGTCTTCCCAGGAATTGACGGCGAGGGCTGTCCAGTGGGTTCTACCCGAACTGAAATGCAGGCGGACATAGTTTCCGGACAGTGAATGGGACAAGTCTGAGAATAGCGTGGACCGTAGGATTTTTGCCTTGGGAAAATTCCTGAGGATCAAGGTCTCAATGGATTTCTGGAAGTTCCGCCGTAGGAGTCGTGGAGATTGGGCGACGGAGGCTCGCAGTGCAGAGTGAATAATAAATGACTCGGTGACGTTAAGGCGGGATGTCCTCAGTTCTAAGGCGTCAGGACCTACAGCCAGAACCTCATCAATCTTTCTCCTAAATGGCCTCTTCCCGATATGGAATCCGCAATAGAGGTTGCCACGGTCAATCTCCAAGAAAAAGCCGATGTCAGCGAGTAGAGCGTGACTACCCTTCCTTTGGAAGAGGGCAGGTTGCTCAACTCGCGCGATCAGGCTCTCAATCCTTTGCTTCCATTGAGCAGCCAAACCATCGGGCGGCAACGAGGGATAACGGGGGGTATGCTCCTGAACGTTCTTTGTGCCCGATGATTGGGGTGGGGTAGCCTTTTCAGGTGATGATCGACTTCGTGGTTTCTGGACCTTTCTGATTTTCAACGCTCTAGAGTCCTTTTTCCTTGACCCTTTTAAAGAATTCCTGTTATAGAATGAATCCTCCTGAATCTGCAAAGTCCTGTCCCTTTGCCAAAACAGATTGCCGTTTAAATCATGAACTCATTTCAGCAACGGCGCAAGATTGGTCCCGGTCTGTCCTGCTGCCGGAGACCGTCGAGGGAGAGCGGAATTTCAGTGTCTTTCCCCTCTCAGGCGTTTCAAAATGCAGCAGTGGTTCATGAACTTCTTTCTGGAGGTTGGGAATGAAAATCGGAGTCTTCACCGTTTTATTGGGCAACAAACCGTTTGAACAAGCATTGGATTACGTGAAAGAGCTTGGGTTGGAAGCTGTTGAAATCGGCTGTGGAGCCTATCCAGGGGATGCCCACTGCAAGCCAGTGGAATTGCTGAGCAGTGATAAGAAGCTGAAGGCGTTTAAGGAAGCCATCAGAAGTCGCGGACTGGAGATCAGCGCACTCAGTGTTCATGGCAACCCGATCCATCCCAATAAGGCGATTGCCAAAGAACATCACGAGGCCTTCGTCAGAACTCTAAAACTGGCTAGAAAACTGGAAGTCGATCGGGTGATCACCTTCAGTGGTTGTCCGGGTGCTGACTCCAAGGCCACTTCAGCGGCCTGGATTGTTTCTCCCTGGCCCCCGGATTTTTCGGAAGCCCTGGAATGGCAGTGGAAAGAGCGTGTCATCCCGTATTGGAAAGAGGCAGCTAACTTGGCCAGGAGTGAGGGAATCAGAAAGATCGCTCTGGAAATGCATCCTAACTTCGTGGTTTATAATCCGGAGACGTTGCTGAAATTGCGCGAAGCAGTAGGACCTGAGATTGGATGTAATTTCGATCCTAGTCACTTGTTCTGGCAAGGAGCCGACATAGCCTGTGCCATCCGAGCTTGCGGAGAATCGATTTATCACTTCCATGCCAAAGACTGCAAGCTGGACCGGCAGAACATTGCGGTAAACGGTGTCCTAGACTCAAAGCCTTACACCAATGAGATTCGCCGTTCTTGGATTTTTCGCACGGTTGGTTACGGGAATGATTTTGCTCAATGGAAAGATATCGTCAGCAACCTGCGGATGGTGGGATACGACCACGTCCTCAGCATCGAGCATGAGGACAGCCTGATGTCGGCTGAGGAAGGCCTGAAGAAAGCGGTTGCCTTTCTCAAGAGTGTGGTGATTAGTGAGAGGCCAGGTGAAGCTTATTGGGCTTGAAAGGATCTCCGGGTCGGTCATCGACAGAAGAGAAAATGGTTAGCGAGAGATCAATAGGCAAGCTAATGCCATGACCCATGCGGGCAACCGGCGCCCGAATATTCCTTGCTTCTGAGGAACGAATTATCTATATTTAAGCTACCGCAAATCATCCTGGGCGGACTGTTCTTTTCTTTTCCCTGTCAAGGGAACTCGGCACGAGAACGATGTTCGGTGGCCGAGGCCATGTCTCTCACCCTCCCCCCTGGTCCGATCAAAGTGTGGGGAACAGGTTGCGTAAGGCATGCTGGTAGCCGGTTGTCCCTTCGGTTCAGAAGACCCAGCCCGTAGGAGCAAATTGCAGGAGGTACACCTAATTGAAATTCACATTGAAAGTTGTCGGCGATGTTTGTGTCCTGAAGCTCGAGGGAAAGTTCATGGGAGGCGGAGACAGTTTCTTTCTCCGGGAGAAGATCAAGAACGTCTTGAGCACAGGCATTCAGAAGATCTTGATCGATTTGGATGGGGTCCCTTACATCGACAGTACTGGCGTCGGGTTCCTCGTTGGAAGCCACACAACCATTTCCCAGGAGGGAGGAAGTCTCAGACTAGTAAGGGTCAAGCCCAAGTTACTGGAAGTACTGAAAGTCATGAACCTTCTCAAGGTCTTTGATATCTATGAAGACGAGGAGAACGCCCTGAAGAGTTTCGAGGATAAAAAAACTGCCCCTGCCTCCACTTCGAAGAAAAAGAAAGCGTCGAAAGCTGTTAAAGAGGTCGAATCGTAGCTAATTCGGCCATGATCCTGGCCGGATTCATTCCTGTTTGGGTTTGACGACTACTCCCGGTAGTTTGATCCTTCCGAGTTGCTTAGATTCTCCGAGCGGATTGTTGGTGGAAGAAATACCCTTACTAACTGCGAGTACGAGTCTGTCTCAACCAAACGACCCGGTGACGAGGGCGCGACTAGTATGAGGAAATTCTCGAGGCAGTACCGACTTCATCGACACTCCCGGATTGGACTTGGCTGCAATCTTCGACCCTTATGGCTGTCGCTCACGCTAGTGATGTCAACTCCCTTGCTTCTGGCTCAATCCAAGCCGATCCTGATTTCGCCAGAGGTTCAGTTTCAACGGATTCAAGGGTTCGGCATCACCGTGGGGAATGGGGCTGCCAGGGAAATCAACACACTCCCTGCAAATGAACGAGAGCAACTGATCGAGTTGCTTTTTGGGGTGAACGGCGCCCGATTTAATATCATACGGAGTGAGATCTGGTGGACCGGCAAACGGCTCGCTTTTACTTCCTTCCTCTATCTCTCTGGCTTGATTTATGACTTCTCGGATGAGGAGAACGAAACCGCCCAATACTCCCTGGTCCGAGAGGCCCAGAAGCGAAACGAAATGATTATCTGTAATAGCGTTTGGACCCCTCCGCCGCCATGGAAAGACAACAACTCTCCAGTACAGGGAGGGGAACTCCTGGTAAAGAACTTTGAAAACTACGCAGACTACCTCTACGGGTACTTGGTCTATTACAAGGGGATCCGAAACCTGGATGTCCGGGTAGTGGGCTTGCAGAACGCACCTGACCAAAAGTCAGCGATGCAAAGTTGCCTGTGGACACCAGCGGCGCTGAAGGATTTTGCCAAGCTGGTGGCGAAGCGGTTGAAGCTGGGAGGATTTTCTCCCCAATTTCTCCTCCCGGATGTGGAATGGGAACATGCTATGGCCTATTTGAAATCTTTTTGGGAAGACCCTGATGCACGTCCGCTGGTGTCGTACATTGGCGTCCATTCCAACTTGGGTCCGACCCCGGCCCGAAGTGCCCTTAAGGACTTTGTCCAAAGGAATAGTCTTAAGCTCTGGGTAACTGAGTTTGCCATGCCGTCGGATGTTTCCAGCCAGCAAATGGAATCCGGTTTGGGATTGGCTGAGACACTGGTTCGTGACCTCACAGAAGGGGACTGCAATGCCTGGGTTTACTGGGTTCCGATGGCATCGCAAGGATGGGGGGGACGGGAAGGCCTGATTGATCGACAAGGCAACTCGTTCAAGCCAACCAAGAGATTCTGGTGTCTCAGTCAATTTAGCCGTTTCATCCCCCGGGATGCCGTCCGGATTCCCACGTCAATCTCGGAATTGCCGGTGGTGGCCTTTCGCACGCCGGAATACAAAGGGGTCGTCCTAGTGATGGTCAATCCATCACGCCAGCAGGTGACGCAGGAGGTAGAAATTCATGGGTGGACCATGGAAAGGGTTGCCGCTTACCGAACGACTGAGAAGGAAGATGGATCGCAAGTCGCCGTCACCGGTGAGAGTGGAGCCAAGCAGTCCTTTGTTCTGGAGCCCCGGAGTGTGACTACGGTTCTGGCCCAAATTCGGCGGACCGGGGCCAGATAGTTCCCAGGTTGACCGTCTCCATGTCCACAACTTCCAAAAGGGTTGCATTTCATGGGTTGTTAGGGCTCTCGCTGGCATTCCTTGCCCTTGCCATCTACGGTGTATGGGTAGAACCCTTCCGCCTCGAGATCCATCACCAATGGATAGAACACGAGCCCCTCTCGAGAGTTCTAGGTAACCGGACGGTCGTGCAACTCTCCGATCTTCATGTACTCACCGTAGGGAAAATGGAACAACAGGTACTAAAGGCACTTGATGATCTGAAGCCCGATCTCATCTTTCTCACCGGCGATTATGTTCGGTGGAAAGGAGAGTACGAGGCTCCTCTTGAATTTCTTTCGCGCCTGCAAGCCGGAACCGGTGTCTTCGCGGTCATGGGGGACTACGACTACAGTAACTCACGCAAAAGCTGCCTCTTTTGCCACGAGAAGGACTCGGGGAAACCAACTCGACGGCACAAGGTCCGGTTCTTGCGAGACTCTTACGTGATGTTGGACCTTGGGGAAGGGCCGTTCTGGCTGGCCGGGTGGGATGAGGTGCGAGACCATGTCTTCCCGGTTTCACCGATCCATCCGGACAGATTCTCCGAACTGCCATCAATCATCTTAAGCCACAATCCTTTGAATTTTGATCTTTTGGACCGGGGGACTGGAGCCACGATGCTGTCGGGGGACACTCATGGAGGTCAAATCTGGCTTCCCTCCTTAGTTTGGCAGGCAATTGGATATGAAAAAAATGCCCGCTATAGTCAGGGCCTCTTTCGCCGGGGGGAAAACACTCTCTTTGTGAGCAGGGGAATTGGAACCAGTCACATCCGCCTTCGAATTTTTCGACGACCAGAAATCGTTGTGCTTCATTTTGTTCGCCCGATATCTTCAGCACAGATCCACCATTGAGATGAGAAGTATGCACAGACCTCTGCTATTTTCGTTGCTCGGCCTATTACTGCTCCTGCCCGGATGTTCCCCCCAGCGCGCCACAGAACAAATCCTTTCTGATTTTGAATCAGACTCCGAGCTGGATCAACTTCAATGGAAATGCCATACCCTGTTTAGCCTCTCAGACACGCACACAACTCACGGAGGATTTTGCCTGAAGATGGACCTATACCCTTCAAGTTACCCTGGGGTCGCTTTCAAGCTGCGAACTAGGAATTGGAGTTCATACGGTTCATTAGGCTTTGATCTTTTCAACCCTCAGCCAACAGCCTTGCCGCTTACCATCAGAATTGACGACCGCCTGGATTATCCGGATTATCCAGATCGCTACAACGCCAGCTTTTCTTTCACTCCCGGTATGAACCATTTTGTTCTTCAACTGAAAGACCTCGTAACTGCGGGAAGTCGAAAGCCGCTGAACTTGAGACAGATTCACAGGTTTTTGATATATATGGTGGATCCTGCTGAAGGGGCGACATTCTACTTGGACTATGTGCGCCTGAGCCCCACAATTGGCGCTCCCTTTGCCTCCCCCTAAAGATAACCTGCCTGTAATTATTTCTAGAAGTTCGCGTGTGGGTATCAATACTAACTGATCCTTAACCAAAGGGATCTCTCCTTCCAAGGCTTTGGTATAACTCGTGCAGCAGACAGGTATGTTTGAGGGTGGATACAAATGACTCTTCATGGGAAGGATCCAGACATGTCCAAGCATTTATGGTTCTTCGTTTCGGTCATGTTGACCATTTCTTTGACGGGATGCTCCGGACCGTCCACTGTCAGCTCAGATACGAGCGACACCGACGACCAGTCGACCAGTTTGGTTAAGAAAGCGATTCGAGAGACCACGCCGGAAGAAACACTTGTCGCTGGAACCACTATCCGGGCTTCGCTAGAACACGCCCTGAGCACAGAAAGCGCGGCACCTGGAGACAACTTCACGATGAAAGTTGTGGATCCGGTCAGAATCGGCAACAAAACAGTGATCCCGATTGGAAGCACCATTAAGGGAGTCGTGGCCGACTCAGTGCGGTCCGGGCGTGTCAAGGGACTCGCGCATATGACTCTCAGGTTCACTGAACTAATTCTCCCGAACGGGAAGACCTTCCCGCTTCAGGCCGCGTCGGTATCTCGGGTGGCACCGGCGACCAAGAAGAGAGATACCATGATGATTGGCGGCGGGGCTGGGGCGGGTGCGTTGATCGGAGCGATTGCCGGAGGCGGGAAAGGCGCTGCTATCGGGGCCTTAGCGGGCGGAGGAGCCGGTACGGGCGTGGTCTTGGCGACGCGCGGGAAGGAAACAGGCTTCGCATCGGGGACAACCATGAACCTCAAGCTTACCGAACCCTTGAATGTCCGCATGTCGTGAAGGGGATTTGAGACGCCTTAATCCGGGATCCACGCCGGGTAAAGGAGGGTGCTGTCCAACACAGCAGGCTGCGCTCGGCTTCGGGGGGCCGGCAGTGACCTAATTGTGAACCGTGAAGGCGAGGGGGTAACTGTAACCAACAACCAGCAAATCAATGGGAACGGTATAACTGACTGATATGAACACAACCTGCCCTTCTCGATGGACTTTGACCTTTTCCCTTTCCAAAGGGATCTCCAATTCCTTGGCCTTTACCAAGACGGCCTCTTGGATATCCTGAACTGCGCCCGCCGACCGGCCGGGCAGTCCGTCACTTCGCGGAAGGGATCCGACAGCACTGAGAGTTGCGATCTCAACCACAGCATCCTTCAGTTGGAAATAACTGAAATAAGGAGGAACGATCCGGTAAAGGCCAAACGCTAAGGCGCCCAGGATCAAAAGACTGAAGATACAACCGAGGCGCCCTTTGCCACTTTGACTACAGGATGTTCTCGGAAGTGACATTTTCATGAGGCTCCTGCCGTTTCAAGGATGGATCGGGCCTTACGGGGTAATTCTGCCAAAGGCATGTCTTCCATTTTTCGTGTAAATCGGTCGACCCACTCTACTATCCCTGCAGCATATTTCTTGCTGCCAAAATTGATTCGCACAGGAATTCCGATCAAATCGGCGTCCTTAAACTTCACCCCGGGCCGTTCGCCCCGATCATCCAATAGCACTTCGACACCCAGGGTTTGTAATTCCTGGTAGACTTGCTCGGCGCCATGGACCAGCGCTGGATCCTTGGTATTGAGCAAGCAAATCAGGCAATGGAAGGGAGCGATCGAGAGGGGCCATTGAATGCCATCCGCGTCATGGTAGAGCTCGATGGCGGCCGCCATGATGCGCTCCAAGCCGATTCCGTAGCTCCCCATCACAATGGGGACCTCCTTCCCCTCCGCATTCAGGACAGTGGCCCCCATGCTTTCTGAGTACTTGATGCCCAGCTTGAAGATGTGCCCGATTTCCAGTGCCTTGTTGACAGTCAGGGGTCTGCCACACTCGATGCAGGCCTCGCCTTGCTGAACTACCCGCAAATCCATGGACTCGGCTTGATAATCCCGGCCCGGAGTGACCCCGGTCAAATGGTAATCGTCGCGGTTTGCACCGCAGGTAAGATTCTTCCTATTTACCAGCGCAAGATCGGAAAGAATTCGCAGGCCCGACACTCCCACCGGACCTAGCGAGCCTGCCGCAGCGCCCATGACGTTGCGGATTTCATCGGGATGGGCCGGCCGAACCTCGGCACCCAGGGCCGTCTGTAGCTTGATTTCATTGAGTTGGTGATCGCCGCGCAACAGTGCCAGGAACGGCTTCTGTTCGCACACATAAATCATCGTCTTGATCTGCTGGGAAGAAAGAATCTTCAAGAAGTTGCTGATTTCGTCGATAGTCTTCTGATTGGGAGTGTGCACGAGATGAGGATGGTCAGGGCCATCCTCATCCACAATGTTTTCCAGACGGGAAGCTGCCTTTTCCAGATTGGCCGCATATCCGCAGCCGCAATAAACAATCAGATCCTCACCCGCGTCCGTGACCACCATGAATTCCTGAGACTGCCGCCCACCCATCATGCCGCTGTCAGCTTCGACCACATGATACTTGAGTCCACATCGGTCATAAATGCGTCGGTAGAGCTGGTGGTGTTTTTGATAGCTCACATCGAGCCCTTCCCAACTGGCATCGAAGGAGTAGGAGTCCTTCATTGAGAATTGACGTACCCGGAGTAGTCCGGACTTGGGGCGGGGCTCGTCACGGAACTTGGTTTGAATCTGGTACCAGACTTGGGGCAACTGCCGGTAGGAACGGAGTTCATTGCGAGCGATGGCAGTGAAGACCTCCTCGTGGGTCATCCCCAGGCACAGGTCCCGGTCGGACCTGTCCTTCAGGCGGAACATGTTTCGCCCCATTATTTCCCAACGTCCACTCTCCTGCCAGAGTTCAGCCGGGTGCAGGGCCGGGAGAAAAAACTCCTGGGCACCCATCCGGTCGAGTTCCTCACGGATGATCCTTGCAATCTTGTTCATTACCCGCTGGGCCAAGGGGAGAAACGAATAGATCCCTGACGCCAGCTGGCGAACATATCCGCCCCTCAAGAGCAGAATATGGCTGGCAACTTCGGCCTCTGCCGGCGCTTCTCTCAAAGTAGGGATAAACATCTGACTCCAACGCATGGGATCTCCTCGAGGAGAATGCTGATTGGTAAAACCGGTAAAGTAGTGTATCTCGCCACAGCCGTCAAGCAAATTCTGACCTCCCTCATCCTCCAAAACCCTTGCCAGACGCGGGAAAAACAGTAGCTGACGGGCGACATAGATATTGTGTTCAGGCCACTTCTCGAGTAGACTGAGAACAGGTCAAACCGGAAGGGAAAACCAATTCTTACTCATTTTAGATAAAGGAAGACATCCAATGTCCTCTGTTCTCAACGCCACAATGACAAAACCTTTGCAAGACGTAGATCCGGAAATTTTCCGGGCGATATCCGACGAGACGCGGCGGCAAGCTTCTCAGCTGGAATTGATTGCTTCGGAAAACTTCGTCAGCGAAGCAGTTCTCGAAGCCATGGGCAGCGTCTTTACCAATAAGTATGCGGAAGGCTATCCCGGCAGACGGTATTATGGAGGTTGTGAATTTACCGATGTCGCCGAGACCCTGGCTATTCAGAGGGCCCAGCAGTTATTTGGCGCTGACCACGTCAACGTCCAGCCACATTCCGGGACCCAGGCTAATGTTGCGGTCTATATGACTGTGCTATCCCCTGGCGACACCATACTGGGGATGAACCTTTCTCACGGGGGCCATCTCACTCACGGCCATCCCCTGAATTTCTCAGGAAAAATGTACAAAGTCGTCCCCTATGGAGTCCGAGAAGACACAGAGACGCTCAACTATGATGAACTGGAGCGGTTAGCTCACGAGCATAAGCCCAAGATGATCGTAGTTGGTGCCAGTGCTTATCCGCGCATCCTCGATTTTGAGCGGATTGGAGGGATCGCCCGGAGCGCGGGAGCGCTAGTGATGGCCGATATAGCTCATATTGCCGGCATGGTTGCCGTGGGGGAGCATCCGAGCCCAATTCCCCATTGCGACTTCGTGACCACTACCACCCACAAGACACTTCGGGGGCCGCGGGGCGGCATGGTGATGTGTAAGGCGGCTTATGCAAAAGATCTGGATCGACTCGTGTTCCCGGGAACTCAAGGGGGTCCACTGGTTCACATCATTGCGGCCAAGGCCGTATGCTTTCAAGAAGCATTGCAGCCAAACTACAAGATTTATATCAGCCAAGTGCTGGCCAATGCCAAGGTGTTGGCAGCGACTCTTAAAGAAAGAAACTTTCGGATCGTTTCCGGTGGAACTGACAACCATCTGATGCTGGTGGACGTGTATTCCAAAGGTATCACCGGTAAAGACGCCGAGAAAGCATTGGATGCCTCCGGGATTACCGTCAATAAGAACACGATCCCATTCGACAAAAACTCCCCTATGGTTACCAGCGGAATTCGGGTCGGAACTCCTGCTCTGACCACGAGAGGGATGAAAGAAGCGGAAATGAAGCAAATTGGTGCCTGGATCGCAGACGTCCTCGATGACATCCAGAACCTTGAACTGCGGAATGATGTTCGCCAGCAGGTGCTGGAAATGACCCGCTCATTTCCGCTCTATGGGCAATAAGATGGAGGGATTGGCCAAGAGGCTCCCCGGTTTTTCCATTAATCGGTAACATGATTCTACTCTCGAAATCCCAGCAAAGGCTTGTAGCCCTCATTAGAATCACTGTAAGCCTTTTTCTTTTAATAGGTTAGATAGCGAACAGAGATTCGTATTCTTGAATACAGTTAGATGGCTTTATCCTTGCATAAATCTATTTGTACATGGGATTCCTGTACAAAAGTAAAGAGTTTGACTCTTCCGGGACCGAGAGGGAACACGCAGGGCACCCTTTGGAGTCGTTCTCTCATCCAAATTCTGGAAGGGGCGTTTTGACTTATCGGGCAGGAGACGTTAAAAATCGGGATAGAATTAGAAAAGGATAGAGTTATATGAAAAGAAATCGTTGGCTGAGTTTAGGCAAAGTTTCACGGATCCAGGTGAGGCGGGGTCTGGAGGATCGGGTTGTCTTTTGTGCCAATTGCGATGCCAACCGAACGCTGTCTGTGTCTTCGTGCGGAAATCTCACCTGCTCCAGCTGCAGTTCTGAAAATTGGATGTATCTGTCAGCCCCTATTGCTGCTAACTTCAAAGAATACAACGAACGACAGATCCTCGAACGTATCCAGGTCGATCGCTATCTGGATAGGTTAGAGCGAGAGGCTTTCTTTGCTCCCAATGTTGCGCTTGTTTGAAACTGAATAGCACTTGACCCTTAGAAGCAACTAGAATTTAGACCATTTGGCAGTCTCCAGAAAATGACCCACTTCTCGCCAAGGGGCGAGGAGTGGGTTTTTTGTTGGTAACAGAGGCTAAAGAAAAGGCGAAGATCGAACGAGGAAATTCATTTTGTTCAGAATTCACTTGGTCAGTTATCGTCCCGCTCCTCTCCTGCTTTTGAACAACCGACCCGGTTCGGGTTGTTTCCCTCGCTTTTAAACATCCTGCCTTTTGGCGTTCAGTTGAGGATTTTTTGACATCGCATAAGGCATGTTCTATCCTGAACTCCGGTTATCGTGACGGCCCAGAGCGATGAGAGAAAAAGTACTTCTTGTTTATCCTCGCCACACCGAAGGTTTCCAGGTTCAACCATGGATGGAAGTTCCCCAAGGTCTCCTGCATGTCGCTGCCCCCCTTCTGCCAGCCGGCTTCGAGGTCAGGATTCTAGATCAGAGATTCGAGCCGAATTGGCACTCGCTCTTACAGGAGGAATTGGAGCTCGGCCTGATCTGCGTGGGTGTTTCAGCTGCTACGGGACCACAACTTCATCATGCGCTGGAGATTTCCAAAGCGGTCAAATCAATCCGAAATACCCCACTAGTCTGGGGAGGGGTCCATCCCAGCATCCTCCCTGAACAAACCCTCCACGAACGAGAAATCGACATCGTAGTCATGGGCGAAGGCGAGCAAACCTTTCTCGAACTGGTCCAGACCCTCGAAAATCAGAGTCCGCTGTCGGCCGTGAAAGGGATTTGTTATAAGGAACAGGGAAAGATTATCCACAACGGTCCTAGACCGTTTATCGATCTCAATGACTTGCCCCCTCTTCCCTTCCATCTGGTGGATCCGCGTCGCTATTTAATGAGGGTTTTTGGTGTAGAACGATTGAGTTTTTCAACCAGCCGTGGTTGTCCGCGTGACTGCGCCTTTTGTGTGAACACAGTTTTCAACCGGAGACAGTGGCGAGCAATGAAACCCGATTTGGCGGTCACACGAATGAAGGATTTCATAGGGTCTTACGGTATGAAAGGACTCGTCATAACCGACAGCAATTTCTTCGTTGATATGGACCGCAGTCGCGAGATTTTCCGAAGAATGATCGAGGAAAAGCTCAAAATTAGCCTCACTCGAGTCCACATTTGTTTTGATGAATTGTCACGGCTAAATGAAGATGATTTCCGGTTGCTCGAGAAAGCGGGCTGCAAGTGCCTTTCTATCGGCGTAGAATCCGGTTCGGAAAGGATTCGAAGCCAGCTCCACAAACCAATCGACATCGCGAAACTGCTGGAGATTAACCGTAAGATCAAGCAGTATCCGATCGTTCCACTTTACTTCTTTATGATGGGGTTTCCAGGGGAGACGCTGGAAGATCTCGAACAAACGGGTCTGCTTTTCCGCCAGTTGCTTGCGGAAAACCCTAACGCTCTCAAGTCAATCAATATCTTCACACCGTACCCCGGAACAGAACTTTTTGAGACCGCCGTACAAAATGGATTGCAGATGCCTCAAGCCCTGGACGAGTGGGCCCGTTTTAACTACCGCAATCTCCCCCAGGAATATCCCTGGTTATCGAAAAAGATGCGGCAGACGATCCAGATGCTTGACTTTTGTTCCTTCTTCGTCGGATCGAGAGGTTATACAAATCCTTTCAAGAAGACTCATCCACTGGCAGTGGCCTTGGCGACATTGTATGCTCCGTTGGCGCGAATGCGCGTGGAGAAACTCTTCTCAAAGTTCCCCGTTGAAATCAAACTCGCAAAGATGCTCGGGTTATTCGCAAGACAAGGATGACTCTCAGGAAGGACGAAGGAGAGATCTTGTCGAGTGAATCCAGACGGGATGTGTCATCTGCGCCCCTCCCTACTTTACTCTTGCAGGGACATTCTCTCTAAACGGCAGAACCGCCTTGCCTAATATTATTTAAGTCCGCTCATACCAGGCACTTATCCAGTCCGGACAGTACCCAAAGCCTGCGCTTCAATCTGATTTTTGCCAGAACCTGGAGTATTCTTTGAGATAGGTCAGGGAGTCTAGACTTCGCATGCGGTCGAGAAAGACCTTTCCAGTCAAATGGTCATATTCATGTTGAATGACTCGAGCGAAAAAATCCTTGGCGTGAATATGAAGGCTTCTCCCGGAAGGATCAACGGCCTGGACCTTGATCTCTTGGTGCCTGGGGACCATGCCTCTCATGTTCGGAATACTCAAACATCCCTCCCAGCCCTCTTCCAGGTTCTCGGAGACAGCTGTGATCACAGGATTGATCAAGACTGTCAGAGGTGTTGTCGTTTCTTTGGGATTCTTAGGGTCGCCCAAAGCTTCGACGGCTAGGATTTGGACAGATTGATGGACTTGGGTGGCCGCCAGTCCTACACCTTCATATTCTCGCATGGTCTCGACCATGTCCCGGATCAGACGCTGGACCTCAGGGCTGGCAATTTCTTTGGAAGAGACCGGCTGAGCAACTCGCCTCAAAACGGGATGACCAAGTTTAGCAATTTTCAAAATCGACATCAAAATCCTCCTGAATCCTATATAATTGTAATAGGAAAGGAAGCTACTTTCGGCAACTGGCTCAACCTATCATGATTTTCGAGGCGATCGCTGTCGGCCCCCTGCAATGTAACTGCTACGTCTTAGGTTGTGAGAAGACCCGCGAAGGAATTGTTATTGACCCAGGTGATGACTCCGATTTGATCCTGCCTCTAATCGAGAAACATCAGCTTAAAATCAGATACATCTTGAGCACTCACGCCCACATCGACCATGTTGGCGACCTCGAACCGCTTAAGGCTCGAACCGGCGCCCAAGCCATTCTCCACGAACGGGACCTGCCTCTTTATCAAAATTTGCCCATCCAGGCCGCTTGGCTCGGTGTTGCAACTCCCAGGATGGCTCAAATCGACACCTATGTCCATGATCGAGACATCCTGCGGTTTGGTAAACATTCCGGTGAAATCCTCTACACCCCCGGACACTCACCTGGCAGTTTGTGCTTCCACGTTCCAGGTATTGTGGACCAATTGTTTGCGGGTGACACCATGTTTCAGCGCAGCATTGGGCGAACCGACTTATGGGGAGGCTCTTATGAGGCGATCCTGAAGTCGATTCGAGAGAAGCTGCTGGTCCTGGATGACCGCACGGTGGTTCACCCCGGTCACGGGCCAGCCACGACCGTGGGCGATGAGAGACGACACAATCCTTTCCTGAACGAACTGTAACCGTTTAACGCAGCAGCGGCTCGATGGCTTTCTCGATCGTTCTCTCCTCCTGATAGTTCACAAAGTGAGCGCGAACGATACCGGCGCGGTCAATGAGGAATAGAGTTGGAAATAGAGACACGCCGCCGTATGAGGCCTGGACTTCAGCGCTCATGTGGGCCACCGGAAAGTTGATCTGATTCTTCTGTAAGTAAGCCTGCCGCTCCTGGTCACTATAGCCCAGTTCGAGAAACTGGTCTGCATTCATCCCCACCACCACAAAGTTGCTTGCCCGGTACCTCTTCTGGAGGGAAACGAGGTGAGGCGTGATTTGGACGCAGGGAGGGCAATGGGTGAACCAGAAATAAAGCAGGCAGACCTTCCCTCGATAGTCGCTCAGAGCCAAGCGACCTCCGTCAATCGAACGAACCGCAAATCCAGGTGCCGGTCTTCCTTCCCAGCCGCCCAGGCTCCGCTCTACCACCTTGTTGAAACGAGGATCAACCTTGATCTTCTCCACGTCTACTGTCGTAATCTCGCCGGTCTTGGGATCGCGGCTGAAGAACCTGGGAATGCGCTGATCGTATTCCAGAATCCGTAAGAGAGTCTCAGCTTCTCCTTCAAGAGTTAGGTGGAATTGCTGAGCAATTTCGTCTAACGATGGAGGCTTCTGTGCGGTCAAATAGTACTCAGCCACGAACGAAGGGATCTTAAAGACGACGTTGTAGAAGCGGTCTAGTGCCCGACGGTCCGCAGGTGTGGTAAACACCTCGTTATAGAGCTTGCTAACCGAGAAGTTTTCACCCGGTCTGAGGTGGGCCCTAAGGTAGTCGTAGACTTTGCGCTCAGCTGTGACGTCCTCCGGCCCATACGACGCGGCGATCTCTAAACACGGCAGGAGCAGGAAGAAAAAAATGCCAAACCATGAGACCACGCCAGTATTCATGATGTAGTCTATATTTTTCCTGAAGTTGGTCATGACTTTGAGAGTTGCGTGGGGAAACTCAATGAGTATTGTGCAGACTCACCTCTAGAGTCACGCTGGTTCAAGAGACCTGGGCTTGCCGCACCGGCCGATACAGCGTGTCGCGTTCTACGGGCTCCCGCCCAGCCTCGCGGATCAGATGTTCAATCTCGGTCCGAGTCAACCCGAGTGGAGTCTGGGCTCCAGCCATATGCACAATCTTTTCCTCGATCACGGTTCCGTCCAGATCGTCTGCCCCGAAGCTCAGGCCTACCTGAGCGGTTTTTGGACTGATCATGATCCAGTAAGCCTTGATGTGCGGGAAATTGTCTAGCATGAGACGAGCCACCGCAATGGTTCGCAGGTCTAACATAGCCGTCGGCCCAGGGAGGTGGCTGAGCTTTGTATTGGCCGGATGGAAAGCCAACGGAATGAAGCACTGGAACCCGTTGGTTTCATCCTGCAAATCTCTGAGCCGGATCAAATGGTCAATCCGTTCTTCAACGGTTTCCACATGCCCGTAAAGCATGGTGGCATTGGATTTCAGCCCGGCCTCGTGAACCTTACAGGCAATTTCTAGCCATCGCTTCGCCGATACCTTATGGTCACAAATAATGTCGCGGGAGCGGTCTGCAAAGATCTCCGCTCCCCCGCCCGGACAGCTATCCATCCCCGCTTCTTTCAATGCCTGAATGGTCTCCTCAATCGAGAGCTTGGCCCGTCGGGCAAAGAAATCGATCTCCACCATAGTAAAGGCCTTCAAATGTACGTTGGGGAATCGTTGCTTGAGGCCGCGCAATAGGTCCAAATAGTAGGTGAAATTCAGGTAAGGATGGAGTCCCCCGACGATGTGGAACTCGGTCACACTCTCGGTATATCCTTGGGAGGCATGGTGGAAGACCTCTTCCAGCGTCATCGTGTATCCATCCCTGTTGGGTTTCCGGGCAAACCCGCAGAACATGCAGTCCACGACACAGACATTGGTGGGATTAATGTGACGGTTGATGTTGTAATAGCCGACATTGCCGTTCCATTTTTCGCGAACCCAGTTAGCCAATCGGCCGGCTGTGTAAAGATCCGGGGTCGTATAAAGCGTCACTCCATCCTGAAATGAAAGCCTTTGTCCGGCAAGCACCTTCTCGGCAAGGGCCGCCATTTCCGGGTAGATCAGTCGACTATCCATGATTGTACACTCCGTAAGCACTCGGGTTCGTGACAGATCGCACGGAATCACAGGATGAAGTTATGTTAGCTCAGGGGGAAAAGGGGTGTCAAATTCACCCCTCAACGCGGGGCATCTTTGTCCCAGTGCAACAACTCAACCGTTACACCGAGATCCTTCCTGCTATCCAGGTAGATGTAAGTACCGTCGTCACTGTCGAACCGGCCCTGATGGATATTGGGCATCCCCAGTGCTTCACAGGCCTTGAGTGTTTTCTCCACATTCAGGATCTTAAAGGCGATATGATGAACCCCCTCACCATTCGCGTCCAGAATCTCCCGCCAACTCGTATTGCCTCCAACAGGTTGGAGTAACTCCAGAACAGTTTGGCCGGTCTCAAAGAAAGCCAGCTTTACCTGTCCGTTTGAGGGTTTGCCACGATAGAGGATATTAACTTCCCGGCCGGGCTTGGTCGTAGTGATCTTAGGAGGATCCATTCCCAGCAAGGCCGCCCAGCGCCTGCTACTGGCTTCAATGTTCCGGCATACGATAGCCACTTGGACAATGGTTTTCATTCCTGGATCATGGTAAATGGGATCAGCCGCCTTAACCGGCGTCCCGAGAACTAGTGTAAGGCTCACGATTAGTCCGAGATTTTTCATTCAACACCTCTTTCCTTGGAAATAGATGAAAATCTACCCTGGACGGTTTTGGCGCGCCACTTCGGATGAAAATCGCAGGGGTAGCCATGGTGAGTGTATTGGCGACAGCAGTCGCCGCGAACCGTGGGCATTTTTACTGGCAACCAAAAGCCCATGCCTCTCGGAAAAAAGCGGTCGGCGTGGCTACCAAAACTTCCATTTTCATGAATGTTGAACGCCAGCAGACCCCCATCCGAACTGCGAGAAGCGCACCAGCCGGACTCAAACCCTCTCACCATGCAACGATGAACTCGGCGCGCAGGAAGGTCGCAGGATCTGGCTTTAGTGAACTGTAGTAATCGCCCGGTAAGAATAGCTCGCCCAGCAGATGTCCACTTAGATGTTCATTGAATTTATACCTCACCAGGGCCGAGGCGAAATTCCCCCGAGACTTCCCACTTTGACTGAAGCCGGGCCTGTCTTGGAAAGGGTTACTGGCAGCGAAAAGCGGCATGTAGTCCGCATTGAGTTCCATCCGGTTTGTCGGATTGCAGCTCCATCCGAAATCCATTCGATGAAGGTTGGTCCAATACCCCACTCGCGTTTCTGTCGCGAAATTATACAAAAGCAACTCCGACCATTGCGGCCAGCGACCCCACAGGGGATCAAATCCCTCATCTCTCCCTTTTGTTCCGGGGTCATCCCCTGAGAGGTATTCATATCCGAAACGGACACTCTGGTTAGTCCGGTTCTTCAGATTATAGCTTAGCCTGTTATTAGACCCAAAAGCCTTCAGGTCTTGTCCGTTCTTATTCCCCACCTCCGGGGCGAACTCAGCCCGGTATCTCCAATGATTATTGATGTTGCCTTCAATCCGGCCACCAAAAGCATAAATATTGCCGTTGTCTCCCCGCAATAGGATTCTTGTATCGTGCTTGTAGATGAAGTACCCGTCGATCTGTGTTTGTGGCAGCGCCTTGTTGGTAACGTAGAAGATAGCTCCGTTTTCGTTCTGTTCAACGAGAGATTTATGCTGATCATATAAGGGGGGAACCCCGCGGTTCGAAGCGGCACTTTGACTGATCCCGATCAGATCGACGGTGGTCTTCCTGCTCGCAAGAGTGTAGGTCATGCGTGCGGCGTCAAAGAACAAGGTACGTGAGCCGTCAAGTGGTGTTCCTTCTAAAACAAGCCATCCGTTGCCCAAAATGATTTCCTGACGTCCCACAGTCAAAGTCATTGGTTGGCGGGCGACGTTGCGCCAGACCATATTGAGGCTGTCGAAGATAAACTCATCCGACACACAGCCACTCATCCGGTCAGGCTTCAGGTAGGTTCGGGGCTCGCTAGTCAAACGGACATTGAAGTCAAGTTGCTCGATAGGGTGGATTTTGGTCCAGACGCGCATCCGGTATCGCTGGTAGCTGTATTCATGCTCAGGCAAGCCGGAGTTTAACGTGAAGACGTCGAACTGGTACTCCCAGCGGAATCGAAAATCTGCGCCCAGAGACAGCCAAGGCCAAGGGTTCTTCAGGCGGTCCGAGACGGATGATCCACCGGGTCCCTTGGACTGATCGGCGGGAGTTCCGGCCGGCTGATTCTCCGTTGCCGGTTTCGTGGATGGAATCTGGGCCTTGGATTCGGAAAGACAATAGATATGGATAAGGATAAAAGAAAACAATGCCGCCAGCATGTTGCCTGGCGATTTCTTCTTGAAGGTTTTCATTCGTGAACACCCCAAGCAAGTCAACAGCGCTGGCAGCGCCAACGATCTTGCCCTCGTTTTGAATTAAGATAAGAAGATAGATGTATCCGATTAGCATTTTCTGGAAAGCTTCCGATTCTCTGTGGACATCGAGCTCCGTGGTCCTGGAAAGATGCTCGAAGTCCTACTTAATCACTTCGTCAAAATCAAAAAGAATTCCTCTGGATAATTTAAGGGAGCTTTTCCAGATTCTTCTGGAACTGATGCAACTGGCCGCAAGCTGCAGAGATATCAACTCCGCGCGGCCGCCTGACAAAGGCAGGGAGGCTTTTGGAAACTAAAATTCCCTGAAAACGAAGCACTCGCTCGGGTGAGGA
>JBGOTQ010000004.1:0-62746 GCA_041476565.1 Terriglobia bacterium
ACATCTTTCAAAACCCATAGCCCAAGACCCGCGGCTTCCTTCAAACGGCTGTATCAAAAGCGCGCCTGTGGAGGCCTTCGCGCTGCTCTGCTGGCTATCTCGCTGGCGCGCTTCCGATACAGCACTAGCGTTTTCGAGGACTTATTGGCTTTAGGACTGGGAAGATCGTGTTCCCGCCCGTGATCTGTGGCACCTAGTTTCCGGTTAGGCCGTTAACCAATCATATGGCGGTTCCGCTTGCTGCAAGCCTTAGTCGGACGGACACGCAGGGAGTCGGTCATTTCGCTAGAGCCTCATCGCAACGAGGCGCATCACGAGCATATTGTTGTGAATACGCCTGTTTTTCTTGATCGATCTGTTGAGCTGTCCGGTTGTAGATGGACTTTCCATTCTTGATCGTCTCCAGAACCTTCATGTCGACCAGCTTGCCGCGATCGATCGTCAACGGGTTGTCGGAGAGGATCACGAGGTCGGCGTTCTTGCCTACCTCGATCGAGCCCTTGGTGATCTTTTCGAAGTGCTGGTACGCTGGCCAGATCGTCATCGCCTCAAGCGCGATGAGCGGCTCTACGCGCTGCTTCGGTCCGAGCACATAGCCGGTGCGCGTCGTGCGGTTGACGGCGCTGTCGAGGATCCGCATCGAGTTCGGGAAGGTGACCGGCGCGTCCGAATGGATGCTGAACTTCATCCCGTTCTCCAACATCCAGTCGGCCGGCGAGATATTCTCCGCGCGCTCCGGGACGTGGCGCGGTCATCGGTAATCTTGTCTGCCACTTTCAATCGCATCCGGTTCAGATCAGCAGCTGTAGCCATTCGTTTTCGATACGATGATGCCTTGACACAACATCGTAGAAATGTAGAGCTTGGTAAGCGAATAAAGCGCACCAGGAATTCCAATGGATCTGTCCTTCGCTACGACCTAAGCTAAAGGAAACAGCACCTTGCGGACTGATGAATTCCCTCAGCAATGCAGCCGCTCCGCTAAGGCGCTCACTCCAAAGCGATGATTCCAGGTAACCGAAGCTCCGCAAAATGCTTCCGGCTCGCAGGAGTTGCGACGCAACGTCGGAACGCAACACTGAATTTGACGAGGTTGCCTCGCACACATAATAGCCCTCGACGGCACAAGGCTCAGCCAGCAGGCGATAGTTCTCGGCGGCTAGCTCCAGTGCACCTGAATCCTCAAGATGAAGACCCAGGAGCAGAAGGCCCTCAATAAAGTACAAGTCAGCATGCCACTCTCCGGTAATCTGGCAGCCAGCCGGACTACTTCGCCAACGGGAAAATATGCCTTCACAAGCGCGCCTCAGTTCAGGAGGAAGTTGCAGTTGTGCGGAGAAGAGCAAGGATGAAGCAATCTTTGTCTGGTACGGTCCCACGGTAGTCGACCATCGCACCGGCACTTCAACTTCCCGGGCATCGCTCCTGCGAAGAAAGGGAGTCAACTCGAGATCCGGTGTACAGAACTTGGAGAGACTGCGAATCAATACTTCCTTTACCATGTGTCGCTGATACTCCGGAACGAACCCCTCGACGGCAATGACCCCGCGCAACACCATCGCCAGGTCAAATGCAAACAGCAGCTGACTCCTCCAGTCATTGCCTTGAGCCGAAAAGTAGCGGCGGGTGGGAAGTGCGTGCCCGTTTTCGCATTGACAGTAGAGCCAATCCATTGCCCGACAGGCATTGGCCATGGCCCTGTTTTGTTTGCCATCGGACAGCAGCATGAAAGCCATGCCCGTCAGGTAATACCCGGTAATCTCCGTGTAGACGAACTCAGGTCGACCTTGTCCATCGAGCCAACCGGCAACTGCCCCTTTCTCAGGTCCGGTCGGTATTTGGATGTTAGAGGTCAACAGCCAGTGACGGACCTTGGAGGGTAGGTTGGACATCATCCGTAAGTATTCTTTGGAAAGTTTATAAGGTGCCCACTAGGAGGACCTTCCTGACTGACGGCTGGTAGAGCCTTGATCCAACAGGATCCCGGCGGCGATTTTGTCATCCGCAAGTGACTCTGTTTTCAATGTCTCGAGGAACCCGGCACTGGTCATCTCATCAGCCAGTTGCGGGCCTACTGTATGACGGTAGAGATCGACGAGCAACTGACCCGATTTTTCCCAGCAGTACCTGGCCAGGGTCTCTTCCGAAAGCTGTTCAATGCATATACGCTTGGACGGGTTGAGCAGCATCTCCTCCAAGGGTCCCATGAAATCCTGGATAGCCTCAACGACAAGCAGAGATGGAAGTGAAGAATCCAGGAATCCCCGTGCTCCCTCGCGGGTTGACACGCACACACGACCGGCAGCCAGGGACTCGATGACCTTCAGACAACTTCCGCGGACCCCGAGCAAAGGATTAATCGTCAGCGTGCATTGCTCAAGAATCGGCCGCGTATTTTCAATGAAGTCAAAAACCGTCACGCCTTGCTGCTGGAAGCAGGCAAACCGGGAGGCTACCGCGGGAGCTGCTTGCCCCCCGAGAACCCAGAGTTCCAATTCCGGAATGTCATGCTTCAGGGTTGGGTAAACCTCCTCCAGAAACATCCGAATTCCATTCAGGTTTGGTGAGTACCGAAAGGGCCCTATAAATAAGACCCTGGTGGCACGTGAGGCGACATAAGGTCGGTCGTTGCTGTCGATGCCATTAGGAATCACTGTAGAATTCTTGAACTCAAGAAGCTGAGCATCCTCGTGACTGCAGGTAATTACCTGGTCGTACCGCTGGATCAGATCGAGTTCGTAGCGATCCTCTTTTGATAGTTTTCCACAGTCATTGGAAATCAGCACATCGTGAAGCGTCAAGAACCATGGTCGCTGTCTGTCTCTTATCTTGACGAGTCCGGCCAGCTCCATAAATTCAACTTGCACGATCACCGGCTGATAGGACGTGATCAACATCCGGAGCTGCTCTTCCAAGAGTGCGTGCGAGTGACTCTTGATCCGTCTGATCCTCTGCAAACTCGCTTCGGTCTGCTCCCGTCTCCCATCCACCAGATGAATAGACGCTAACGGAGTGAAGTATTTGCAGCTGTCCGCTGAATAAGCTTCCACCTCATCGCTAAGGACGATCACGTTGAAACAACGGCTGAGGAACAACAGCAGCCGGTGAAGACGTACCGCACCCCCGTGAGATGGAGGATAAATGGCATACGGAGTGACCACCAGGATGATCGGCATTTGCCCCAAATCAGCTGTGGGACGCTGGTAATACTTGTGAACGACATACTGCAGGCCGGGGTTTTGAAAGGGGTATCGAAGGCTGCGCAGGCGGGCGGCCCAAATGCCCACCAAGGTCCCAGGTGTGAGAAGTTCCAATACGGACTTCAGATCCAACATTGTCAGTGAGCGAAATACCAGCCGGGCAGAAACCCCTTCTAAAGGATTTCGCAGCTGAAACAGACATCCGTTTCGGCGGAAGATCCGGTCGATCTCCTCTTCCGCAAAAAGCCGGCGATAGGTGGCCCTGTGACTGTGCCAGACTTTTGAGGCAGGGCAGAAAAGCGATTCGAATCCTAGTTTCCATGCGACAGTTCCCCACTCGACGTCTTCCCAGTAAAAAGGGGAGTAAGGATTCCCTTTTCCCATGATGCGCAGGAGCAGCTTTCTCTGATACAAAGAAGAGCCGCCGCCAGCGTACAAAGTCCCACGCACGGTTCCTGTTTCGTCCGGTTGCTGGTCGAAAATCTCAAAGACTTCATCTCGAATTCGGTAATGCGTCCAGCCGGTTTCTTCTCGTCGCTTGTCGGGGTCTTTAAAGTAGATCTGGGAGGCGATCGCGAAGATGTGCGATCCGCGCCAATCGAGCAGCTCACAGAGTGCCATTGGGTCCAAGACCATGTCGTCGTTCAGCAAATAAACCCAATCGTGACAAGCTCGTATCAGCCCTTGATAAATTGCACCCGTAAACCAGAGTGGGCGCTCAAAGAAAAGCCACTGGACGGAGGTGAAGGTATCCTTTAGCTTCGAGTACCTGAGAAGATCAGATCCATTTACAACGACGATGATTTCCACGGGCTCCTTGACCCGCCGACAGGCAACCAGAACACTGTTCAGGCACTCTTCCAGGAGTTCAGGGTTCTCGCGCTCTGGGATGATGATCGAGATTCCACTCTTTGCAATCTGCAAAACGTCGGCCGGAATTTCAAACGGCCACAAAAGCCTCACGAGGCGCCGCGGGAACTTCTTGATCGACTTTATAATGAGGTGCAACTTGGGCAGTCCTTCAAACAGAAAGCGCGCAAAGAATCGCTCACTCGGAACAGGTATCGTCAACATGGGCTCATTACCGCTTTCTTGAGCGAGATAGCGCTTCCAGGCGCGACAAGGCGAAGCCTAAATCGCGAGTATCGCTGTCGCATCCCGTCGCACTGGGTCGGAAGACGCTCTGTGTGACAAACGTCAAATTCAATAAGTCCGCGGCTGCCTGACCCATTTCTAAGCACACGTCAAAGGTCTGAAATTTGCTTGAATTATTGGTGATCTCTCCGAGCCTGACTCCGTTACATTCCACCCGCAACATGTTCTGGCTGCTGTCGATGGAGTGGGGCAGAATTCCGGCAATCCGGACCTGATTGCCGTCGCGAAGATTCTTGAGAACGGCACTACTCTCTCGTTTGCTCCATAGACTGGTTCCCTCCTCCTCGATGTACCAACCACGAAGCAACTGAGGGCTCATCTTATCGGTTCCTCGGATCACTGACTTCCAAGGAGAGGGAATGTACGCAGTTTTCCAAGGGCAATCGCGACACTGCGAGATTGAACCGGCAGAGTATTTCCTTCGAAACTCTCGATATTGTTCTCCCGTCCAGATTTCGCGGAGAGTCTGGTGATGAAGGTTCCCTAGTAAAATTTGATCGTGCACTTCACATACAACGACGTCTCCGCCAGCCAGAATGTGGACTGTTTCCCAAGGATTCTGGTCGCACGAATGAATTCTGGCGCTTTCGGGAAGCGCGGGAGCAAAGTAGCGGGGAACGTGGTCCAGTTGTGGATTTGCTTCAACGTCAGGATTGAGAATGGTCAGTGCCAGTTCGGGATGAGCCATCTGGACGTGACTGACCGCTTCGCGCAAATCTGCCTTAAAGGTGCCGGTTAAGTGGGTTCCCGCCAATTCTTTCGGAAAATCGTAGGGGATAGGATGACGCCCGATAATGGGATGAATGAAGATTTCGCGGACTTCGACTTGTTTCGCATAGGCGGCAACCTCGGCCAGCTGAGACAGATTCTCGGCGAGGGCCACAAAGCAAAAATCAAGACGTGGAGATTGTGTTCCCTTGGTACGCCTCAACCCCAGGAATTCATCGATCCTCTCTTTGAGCTGGCTCAACGAACTGAACTGGTAAATGGCCTTGTACTGATCCGCGTCCATCGTGTGCAAAGAGATGGCCAAGCGGTCCAGACGGCTTTCGACGATTCCGCTTAGCAGCCTGGATGAAATGGAAGAAAAAGCGGTCACCAGTTCTGTGGCTGCTCCGGTATCAACGGCTAGATCAATGGCCTCCAACAAGCGAGGGTAATAAATGGATTCACCCGAATAGTTCAATCCGATGAAATCCGGATTGTCCAAGTCACGGATGATCGATTGATAGACTGAGAAATCCATGTGCCGTCCTTGCCCGAACCGCGATTTACGGGAACAAAAGACACAATCGAAAGGACACTTGGAAGTAAGTTCTATCCAGAGAGTTCTTGGGGACGAAGCAGTGACGTGTGCCGGGTCAGGCGCGAAAAGCTCATCTGTCCCTGCGGCAGGTTTTGTAATCGTCCAGTTGCTCAGAAATCCCATGGCAATTCCTCGCAACTACTGCCGCTCGTTGCATGAAGATCACGGTTACGGATGGCCCAGGACAACATGAGGTTGGTACAGCTCCTCTAATCGCAGTCTCTCATTTTCGCCCAACCGGATGGCTAGTGAGGCAACAGCCTGCTCGATGTGTTCCATGTGGGTGACTCCAACCACGGGGGCTGATACGCCAGGCTGATTTAGCAGCCAGGCAAGTGCGATCTGTGCGGGAGCCAACGACCGCTCGCCGGCGATTTGCACGACGCGCTCGGCAACCTTAAAGTCTGATTCTGAGTAATACAGCCGGTGTGCATAGTCGTCTGTTTTTGCCCGCAAGGTTTGACCCCATCCCTTCCGAGACCGGTTTCCTGCGAGAAACCCCTTCGCAAGTGGACTCCATGTCAGAATGCCAATTCCTTCTGCGAGACATAGCGGAATCATCTCTCGTTCTTCTTCACGGTAAACGAGATTGTAGTGATTCTGCATTGAAATGAACCGTGTCCAACTGTTTTGGTCAGCCAAGTAGAGAGACTTCGCAAATTCCCAAGCAAACATGCTCGAAGCACCCAAATAACGGACCTTGCCAGATCTCACAAGATCGTGAAGTGCGGCCAGAGTTTCCTCGATCGGGGTTTCGTAGTCCCAGCGGTGGATTTGATAAAGGTCGATATAATCGGTGTTTAACCGTCTAAGCGAAGCCTCCACGGCGTCCAGGATGTGCTTTTTTGAAAGGCCTCGATCGTTGGGGCCGGTGCCCATTGGACCATTAACCTTCGTTGCGATGACAACTTGGCCTCGTTGTGCAAAATCCTGGAGGGCCCGGCCCAGGATTTCCTCACTGACGCCCTGAGAATAAACATCGGCAGTGTCGAAGAAGTTGATTCCCAACTCAAGGGCTCTTCGGATGAGCGGGCGACTCTCCTGCTCGGGTAAAACCCATTCATTCCACTGCCTGCTCCCGAAAGTCATCGTCCCGAGACAGATCCGAGATACTTTCAATCCTGATTTTCCGAGATTAACATACTCCATGACTGGCTCACTCTCACTTCGGTCAGGCATCCGAGTCCTGAAACCCAGAATCCGAATCCTTCTGTTCCATTTTATTCGGCTCAGAATCTTCATGTTATTGAGCCTCTAACAAGTCGGCACACGTCTCAACAATGCGTTTGCTCGCGTTCCCATCTCCATAAGGGTTAATGGCCCGCGACATGGTTTCATAAGCACTTTGGTTCGTGAGGAGAGACGTAATTGCCTCCACGATGGCATCGGCATTAGTTCCCACCAACTTGGTTGTGCCGGCCTCCAATCCCTCCGGGCGTTCTGTGGTCTCACGCGTCACTAGAACCGGTTTGCCCAGACTAGGCGCTTCTTCCTGTATTCCGCCTGAATCGGTCAAGATCAAGGTTGATCGATCCATCAGTGCCACAAATGGTAAGTAGCCAAGCGGTTCGATCAGGAAGACGTTCTCCCTATTTGACAGGAGTTGGAACACCGGGTCACGAACGTTGGGATTTAGATGCACGGGATATACGAAGGCGGTTTGGGGAAATTGCACGGCCAAACGTGCTATGGCTGAACAAATGCTCCTTAACCCCTCGCCAAAGTCTTCGCGCCGATGTCCTGTAACCAAAACCAAAGGCCGGAGCGATCGCTTGTTCACGACTTGATCTGGAAGACCTGTTATCGTTGGAGTATCTGTCCTGACTTTGGACATGGCCATGTGGAGTGCATCAATGACTGTGTTACCCGTAACGAAGATCCTTTCGGGCGGCACATCCTCCTTTATCAGATTAGCCCGAGACCGGTTAGTGGGAACAAAATGATAATCTGCCAGTCGCGTTGTCAGGAGGCGATTGATCTCTTCAGGATAAGGTGAAGATTTGTTGCAGCTACGCAGACCTGCCTCCACATGCCCAATGGGAATTCTGTTATAAAAAGCCGCCATGCTGGCACAGAACGTCGTGGTGGTATCTCCCTGTACCAGAAGTAGGTCAGGTTTGTATTGTCTCAAGTAATTGTCGATAGCGAGAATCGCCTTGGAGGTGAGTTCGGCTAGTTGTTGATCGGGTTGCATTAAGGAAAGGTCCACATCTGGCGCTATCCCGAACGTTCGTAACACCTGGTCGAGCATTTCGCGATGCTGGCCGCTAACACACACGTGGGGTTGCATATAGGAATGCTTCTGCAACCTGAGGATGATTGGGGCCAGTTTTATTGCTTCCGGGCGTGTGCCGAAAACCAGGGAAATTCGTTTCATTTTGTGAACCAAGGCAAGCGCTATTTCCGAATCAGCTGATTGTATTTCATGTCGGACGTCGGATGAGTCTCATTGGGCAGAGACACCTGCTGACGTGATGAGTGAAGTCAAGTTTCAACGAACGTCGGGTAATTGTCAAATGGTGTTGCACACCTGGTAGGGAATGCATCTTAGCCCGCATTTCCATTCTGAACCCAACTTACGAACCTTCGGATGTTCGTCGGCATCAATATTGATGCGGGTTTGAACGTGATGAAGGCACGCCGGAGGTCAACACCCAATGGGTGAAAAACAAAACCAGCCATTTCAGCTATCTTTCCACACTTCTTTGAAGATCGATTTTCAGGGATCACGGATCCCTTCCGATGGTGGTTTGATTCTTGTTCGTGAGTTGGACGAACGATTGGGTTTGGGTGATCTCATCTCCCAGCACCTGACTGACTCTCGGCGCGGGAAGAACACCCAGCTTCCGCTGGCAGACCTGTTGCGCCAATTCGTGTACAGTCGGATGGCCGGCTATGAGGATGTCAACGATGTCGAGCGGCTCTCGCAAGATCCGACGTTCCGGTTGATCGGTTCCGAGAAGATCTGGGAGCGTGGGGCGGATGGAAGCCAGCTGCAGAATTGATGAAACCAAAGGGGATCCGGCCCTTTTTCAAACGCTGGGCCAGCGTCTCTCCCTCCAGGTATTCCATCACCAGGAAGTCAACGCCGTCCGCCGGCCGATGTCATGAAGAGTGCAGATATGGGGGTGATTGAGACTTGATACCACTCGGGCTTCCCGCTCCAGGCGCTGCCGCCGGTTGGCATCGGCAGACAAATGGGCAGGCAAGACCTTGATGGCGACGCTGCGTTTCAGGCGAGTGTCCTGGCCAAAGTAGACGTCTCCCATCCCGCCGGCACCCGGCAGGGAAATGATTCGGTAAGAGCCAAGCTGCCGTCCCACCAGCGACGGCTTCTGATCCCGGGCTATTCCGTTGGCCGCAACTTGAACGGCCGGGGAACCCAAAAAACTGCCGGTTTGTCGGTGGGCACCAAGCAACTTCTCCACTTCCCGGCGCAGTTCCGGGTCTCCGGCACAGGCCTGGTCGAGGAAGGCCTTGGCTTTCTCCCAATCGCGCATGACCGTGATGGGGGCAACCTTTAGCACCTAGGCGGTCTCCCCGATGCAGGGTCCCCCAAAGAAGTGGAGTTCCACGATCTGCGCCTTCCTTTCATCGAGCCCGGCCAGCCTGTCGAGAGCTTCATCCAGCGCCGGCAATCCACGTCTGGCGATCTGCCTACTCATCATAATAAAACCTGGAATCAGCAAGGGGTTGTGCCACGAATAAGCAATTCGCCATGGACAGGATGAAAACTCATCCAAACGTTTGTAACGCGGATTAGACTAGCAAGGATTTAATACGACTATGCCAGGGTTCTGCATAAAGCCTCTTCGGTAGAGATCCTTTACAAATGAGATCAGCTATTAGTCACGATAGAATAACAGGCCGTAATAAATAGCTCTCGTCGCGGTCAGTCCTTAGAATGCGCGTACGACGTGTTATGGAATGGTTCTGGAGGTCCTAATGGACAGTCTCGAGAAAACCTATTTCATGCATCAGATGGCAAGCATTATCAATTTCCTTTTTGAAACTCGAGCTCTAGTGCAGTTTCTTGGCCTGATAGTCCTGATGGGCGCAAGCTCATCTGTTTACTTGGCACCACCACGCATGCAGGTAGCGGATTGGCGGCATTACGGGGGTGATGCGGGGGGAATGAGATACTCACGACTCGATCAGATCAACAAGAAAAATGTTTCCCAACTCCGCGTTGCCTGGACCTTGTATCAGCCCGTAGGAGAGAAAAGCATGGTGCTGTTTCCGGGGCTGAACGGAGGAGCCAACTGGGGAGGCGCATCCTTCGATCCGTTCTCTGGGGTGTTGTTTGTCAATTCCATGGATGTGGGCGGACTCTTCCGCCTGGTGAAGCGTTCGGAGGAAGCTGGACTCCCCTTTGCCCTGCGTGCGGCGAGATTTGAGTTTTTCTGGGATTCCAGAGGCTATCCTTGTCAGAAGCCCCCCTGGGGTTCGTTGACCGCCATCGACCTGAACACTGGCGAGTTTCGCTGGCGGGTACCCTTGGGTGAATTCGATGAACTAAAAACCCGCGGTGTGCCGAAGACGGGAACTCCGAATATTGGGGGATCGATGGTGACTGCCGGAGGACTTCTCTTCATTGGCGCAACCAACGACAGCCGCTTTCGTGCCTTTGACAAGGACACAGGGGAAGAACTGTGGGTAACACGGCTTCCTGCCAGCGGGATGGCTTCCCCGGTTACCTACCAAGGTTTGAAGACCGGCAAGCAGTTAGTGGTAATCGCGGCCGGAGGTGGAAATAAGTACGACAAGACTTTCACTGGGAAGTTGGTCGCTTATGCATTGCCTTAACACAGCGCGGTCAGGCGTTAAGAGGATTTCTTTGCGGCCTAATCTTAGTCTTAGCCTGTTCGCTGTCAGCATTGCCGGAATAGCCGTATGCACTCTGTCGTTTGCTACCCCTGAAAACAAGGAGGAAAGACTGCCAGCTCCGGCCCCCGCTCAGCCAATCCAATTCAGCCACAAGCAACATGCCGAGCTGGGCATGGAGTGTGGAGACTGTCATGGGAATGCCGACAGGAATGATCAAGCGGGCATGCCGGACGTTCCCTTCTGTATGGGCTGCCACGAGACGGTGAAGACCGACAGCCCCGAAGTTAAGAAGCTAGCAGAACTCTACCGTCGAGGAGAACGCCTCCGGTGGGTGCGTGTATACAAAGTCCCAGCATACGTTTTTTTCAGCCACGCCACTCACGTAAGAGCCGGACAAAAGTGCGCTGCCTGCCATGGACCCGTCCAGACCCGCGAGGTTCTGGCCCAGGAAGTCTCCACGCGAATGGCTGCCTGCCTTCAATGCCACAGGGCCAGGAAGGCTTCCACTAGCTGCTCCCTTTGTCATCAATTAGGACAGTAATAGAATCCGCGAAATATAATGATTCAATAGGGGTTGTCTTGAACTCCAACTATAAGTCCTCAAAAGTCGGCTAGCGTTTATTTATCCGAGCACCGGCTGTGGTTCCATTCAAAAGAGGGAGCTGCCCTTGAGTGCATAGTTTCGTGATGCTTCCGTCATCTACTGTTGGTGGTGTAAAATAGAGCTTTATTTGTGCAATACTTTGCGGGTGAATTTGAAGTCGCTAATGATGGTTGCCTTCAAATCAGTAACAAGTCCTTTTTGTCAGAAGGAGATGAAGGTAGCTACTAACAGCAGACTGCGGAAACACCACGAAGGATCGCGGCGCTGTTGCAGCGGGACGGGCAGCGAACCAGGACAGACAACGAATCGAGCGCTCAGAAGTAGTCCCGTCGGGACAAGTGTCAGCGGTCAGGCTGGCTGGAGGCGAGAAACAGACCAAACAAGTCAGCGAAACTGCCAAACGAGCTGCGATGCAACCTGAGGGCGGCTATGTCGATCTGATGAACTTCGAACGAGAAGCAGGCGTATGGTTTTGCGCACAGATAGAGTTCAATTCGGAAACTCCGGTCCACTTCGTGACCTATACCTTTACAAAGGGGGACAGACATGATCATACAGACGCGACGCGACTTCCTGAAAGGCTCTGCGACGGTGGCCGTCGGCACGGCCGTATTAGGCTGGACCGGCGCTGGTCTCACCGCCGCCACTGAACCGCAGGTGAAATTCCCTAAGGAGCCGCGCGAGCGCTTGGCCGTGGCTTCGTGGCCTTTCCGCATGTTCATCGATGCTCCCAACAACAAGTGGGCCCGCGATCCCAAGCTGCCCGGCATGGACCTGAAGGACTTTGGTGGCATGGTGGTGAAGAAGTTTGGACTTCACAACATCGAACCGCTGGATGCGCACTTCCGCTCCACCGAGCCGGCCTACCTGGCCGAGCTCCGCGAGGACACGGAGAAAGCAGGTGCGCACATCATCGATGTTCCAGTCGACCTTCGCGACAGTTTCTATGACACTGACCCGGCCCGGCGAGCGAAGTCCGTGGAAGCCAGCAGAAAGTGGATCGATATCGCGAACACGCTTGGATCCTCGAGCGTTCGGCTCCATATCGCAGGCTCAAACAATACGAAGCCGGACGTCGATCGGGCAGCCGAGAGCCTAAAGCAGATTGCCCAGTACGCCGCCGAGAAGAACGTCGTGGCGAACCTTGAGAATGACGACAACCTCACCGAAGATCCCTTCTTCATTGTGGAAGTTATCGAGAAGGTGAACAACCCCTACCTTCATGCCCTGCCGGATTTCTGCAATTCCATGATGACGCACGATCAGGACTTCAACAATCGCGCCATGGTAGCGATGTTTAAGCACGCTTACTGTATCTCTCACATGAAGGATTCCGAGGTCGGCGAGGGTGGCAAAGTCCGCACGGTGGACTTCGCCAAGTGCTTCGCCATCGCCAAGGCAGCGGGCTATCGCGGATACTTTTCAATGGAGTGGGAAGGGAAGGGTGAACCCTACGCCGGGACGCAGCAGCTCATCGACGAGACTCTGAAGAATCTCGCCTGACGCGCTTCGCACTTGATTGCACCATTTCTCAGCATTTGTTCGCCGCTCCGGCAAACTGGGAGTGTCATAGGAGTGAGCTCCATCCTCCCGGGCTGATTTCCTGTCCATAGCGAATTGATAATTTGCCGCACAATTCCTGACAATTCCACATTTTGTTCCGATGCTTTGATGCGCGACCTGATTATCCTGCTCTGGAATTCATCTTGCCGGCAGGCATTTCTGGTTCTGCCGGATCCTAAGGGAAGCTGAATCGGAGGTGGTTACGAGTGCTTTGTCGGTCCTTATGAGGAATTCCAAATACAATCATCGACCCAAGAATTGTCTGGCAGTGTTTAGCTTCACCCAGAGATACTCCAGCCCGCCCAACTGGATCAGGAACTGACCGACATACCCAGGATTTTCAAACCCGCAAGGCCTAAAGAACGGTTGAGAACTGCGCGGCCAGACTTTCCATGGAATCCTACGGCCAGGGAGGGAGAGAAACCTTGGGAGAGTGAGCGGTGATCTGATATTCTAGCCTGGAACTCGATTCGCAAGGGCATTCAATCTCCCGATATCATCCACAGGAGTCGAAAAGATGCAAACGCGCAAGCTGGGCAACACGGAATTTCAAATTTCCGCCATCGGGCTGGGCGCTTGGGCCATGGGCGGCGGCGGTTGGACCTTCGGGTGGGGGCCGCAGGACGACAGCGAGTCGATAGCGGCGATCCACCGTGCGCTGGACCTGGGCATCAACTGGATCGATACGGCCGCCGTCTACGGTCTTGGACGTTCCGAACAGGTCGTGGCACGAGCGCTCGCGGAGGTTCCCTCATCGAACCGACCGCTGGTATTCACCAAGTGCAGTCTCGTCTGGGATGAACGAGGAAGTATCTCCCACAATCTGGAGCCCGCGTCGCTCCGCAAGGAAGTCGAGTCCAGCCTCGAGCGGTTGCGTGTCGAGACCATCGACCTGTACCAGATCCACTGGCCTAATTTCACTGGAGGCGAATCCCCTTCGCAGGGCATCGAAGCCGCCTGGCAGACCCTCGCGGAAATGAAGAAGGCCGGGAAGATTCGCTACATCGGCGTGTCCAACTTCAACGCCCGTGAGCTTGAACGCGTCGGCCGGATCGCGCCGGTGAGTTCTCTCCAGCCTCCCTACTCGATGCTCAGGCGCGGTGTGGAAGCCGAGATTTTGCCTTACTGCGCCGCTCACAAAGTTGGCGTGATTGTGTATTCGCCCATGCAGTCGGGATTGCTCAGCGGAACGATGACGCGCGAACGCATTGCGGCATTACCGAAGGACGACTGGCGCTTGACCAAGGCCCCCGAGTTCCAGGAACCCAGGCTTTCCAGGAATCTTCTCCTGGTCGAACAGCTCAGAACCATTGGTAAGCGGCACGGTTGCTCGCCCGGTGAAGTGGCCATTGCCTGGACTCTCCGCAGGCCGGAGGTGACCGCGGCGATTGTAGGGGCCCGCCGCCCGAGCCAGGTCGAGGGGTTCATCGGAGCCGCCGGCTTCCGGCTCAGCAACGAAGAACTCGACGAAATCGAACGATTGCTTTCCACGTCCTGATTCCCGGAACATCATGTCGCGAAGGGTGCGATACCGATGCAGCTGATCATCTGTTTCATCTGTGAATCATCAACTTTGACAGAGGGCTCTGTGGGCAGGATCTTCACTTCAGCAGAAAACCACATGATCCATCCGTTACTCGGTTAAGGGCCCACGGTCAGCGTAAAAAGGTTATCCTGCCCGTTCTTCTCCGAGAGATGAATTTTAAAGCCTCGAAGCTCTCCTTGGGGGGTCTTCAGCAGAATTTCGTATTCCCCATAAAACCCTCGAAAATTGAGGCGACCGTCTCCGGCGGTTGTGGCCGTCAGTCGGGTTTCCCACTCCTGGTGAACGAGTCGCATCAAGCGGCGGTAGACAGGCTTGGGTTCGTATTCGGCAGTAACCAATCCCCCTCCCGGTTGCCAGGCATCTCGATCGGAGAACCCCCACCAGTTGATTACCTCCACGGCTGGATGCCCGAAGGCCAGTCGGTAGATCTGCTCAGCATAGTCGGCTTGGCTCTCTTCGCTCCAACGTCCTTCGCGCCAGCCGCCGGCGATGGGTTTGCCGGAGGACTGGGGGATGAACTCAGTGATTTGCAGCGGGTCGCCCAGTGAGCCCAGTAGATCCAGCGTCTTCACCACCTCTTCAGGCGGGAACCAGGCATCCAGTGGTTCGTGGGTTTGAATCCCTAAGGCACCAATCGGAACAAGCCCGGCTTTGAGTTTTTGCACGAGACTTAGAAACCTCTGGCGAACCTCCGGCTTCATGATTTGGTAAAACTCATTCAGCACCAACGTGGCTTGAGGATTAGCGTGGTGGGCCATCCGGTAATAGGGGGCGATCCAGCGGGCAATCTCATCTACAGGAATAGATCGATAGCGGGTTCCCTCGTTTTCTGATGGATCTGCATGAGCCATCCGCCAGGAAACAGTATTGACGGGTTCGTTAACAATGTCCCAGATATTAATCTTGCCTGCCAAGCCCAGAACGGTGCTGGTCACACGTGCCGAGAGCAGTGTCTCGGTCATTTCCACCGGGAGAAGATAAAGCCACCGAGGCATGCCAGCCGGATTCGTCCAAACCAACGGGTGGCCTTTGAGAGTGATGCCATTTGCCAGGGCCCACTCAATCACGCCCGCTTGTCTTGGCCACTGGGGCATTCCGGCAGTTGGTTCATAGCCCTCCCAATAAAAGGGCAACACTCCCATGTTGAATAGAGCTTTGAATCGTTCCCTATAATCCTCTACACGGTATGGTTCGCTACCCGCATGGCTCACCAAACCAAATAACAAAGCTCCAAATAAGAAATCATGGGTCTTCTGGCGAATTTCAACGTTGACTCCGGACAGGGGTTGACCATCCCGCGTTTTGAAGGTTAACCACGCATCCCCTTTCCGGAATTTCTCCGCCCCATCAGCCGCTTGTTTCAATAGGCGCGATTCGACTTCCGCAATCTTCGCCTGCTCGATTGAGGTTGCTAAACTGATGGGAACAACTAAAAGGGCCCACCCCAACGTGAAAGCAAGGGAGCTAAGAGTCATCCCTTAGCACCTCCTTTTCCTGAACTGAGGATCAAATTAGGTTAATTCGGAGCAGAGTATATAGACTGCCAAAGAGTGCGTCAATTCCACTGCCTTAGCTCGTATGAGAATGTCCGTAACCAAGCGGTAAGCATGATTGCAGTGAGATCGGGCTTCTCCCCATCTTGAACCGCAACTTGTCATCCCACCAGAATGGTCGCGATGAATGATCCCCTTCGAGTGGGCCGCATCCAAAGCTCCGGATCTGGAGTCTCCTCCGGAGCATTATCGGCTGGAACGCTTTTCTCTCCTGGGTGAATCTCATGTTCCATATCATAGCAGGCGAATGCCCTTTCAGGGAGAAGAAGCTCAAATTGCCACTCGCCAGGCGATACTGGCCGTTGCTTGGGATCCCCGTAAGGTCGGAAGGGCTACCACTGATCCTAACAAACACCTTGTGGTTCGTTGAAATCTGATGGTCAAACCTGGTGGAGTAGAAGTAGGTCTCCTCAGTGGTTCTGTAATTCTCTGCCTCCGTGATTAATCCTTGGAAAGAAGAACGTAATCGGTTTGGGACGAGCGCAAAAGTAGTGACTTCGCGCACGGACCCGTTAGCTGTGTTCTCAACTCTGACCTTCGCGCCCGAGACTGCGGCCCCGGAGGGATCGGAGACAGTGATTTCCATTTCCGCTGTGTCCAGTCGAGCAAGGCAAACTTGAGTTAGCGACACCAGGACTAAGTTCAACAGTCCCAGCCTGATGGCACGGATCTTCTTATATGTTAAGAGGGTCATCGGCCTCAGAGGCTCCTTTGCTATTGAAAGCTCCTGAGGCGTCTTCGATCCGATTGGCGTCTTCGAACTGTTCCTAAGAAGCGTTTCGTTGTTTCTTCTTTATACCTATAAGAGTCCTCAAGAAGGCAAAACCGTAAAATTTTTTCGGAACACTCTTCGTACGCTGTCAATGTCTATCAGAAGACTGATACTGGAGGCCCTTCTACTTCTTCTAGCGAGTTTTGATAAGGAGGAGACCAGCAATGAAGCCGAGCTGGGCAAGATCCGTGACCGCAACCCAGTAGCTTTCTCATTGGGAAAATCAAAGTACTCAGCAATGGGGGGGGAAGAATGAAGCCCGGGAATCTAAGTTGAACATGACGTATTCATCCAAACAAAGTCCTGATTTATGAGGCTGCTTGTGTGCATCATGTAGCCTCATCAAATGTAGTTAAAAAGTTGTGTCGAGAGATCCCCATCAGCCCTTGCTAAGTGGAACTTCGATTCTACGATTCTTACGATCTCGTCGTGATTCGTTAGGATAAAGTCTCGTTCAATCTCGACGCCCACTCTCTGACGCAAGACGTCATCCTTTCTGCTCCGATCCAGGATCTTCTGCCAAACCACATTGTCCTTCTGAAGGCGAAAGTACAGTGGCCAATAGAACTCAGAAAGCTGTCGCTCCAGTAAATCAATTCGTTTGTTTCGTTTCATGACCGTCAGTTCATCTCTTTCTTTCACAACCTCTGTCGTATTCAACAAGTTAGGCTTTCGCCTGGAGTCTGAAATCCTCCAGGTGACACTTCAATCGGAACCAGCAGTGTCACCGTCCCGGCTGCCCGAACCTCTTCGCTGCGTCGTCCAGAACCAGCACCCAATCGTTCCCCCTGCCGGGCGTGCCGGGAGGCGTGAACGTCCTCACCCTTGCGTTGCTGTAAACGCCGATAGATTGTGCAGCGCCGGTGCGCGGATCATACCACCACGCTTTCACCTTGATCCCCGAGATCTTTCCAAGGGCGACTTTCACGAGCTTTCCGGTCGGGCAGTACACAAAGGCGTAGCCCTCACCGCGTGTCGCTTGCACATGGTCCGCGCCGTCGGCGGAGGCCTCGGCGATCAACGACTGGTCCGGCACCCGCGACAGGAAAGATCGCGATTCAATGAGATGGCGGACATATTGCATCTGGCCGGCGCCGGGCAGATCGATACTCTCGGTCCAGGTCCCCCGCGCCAGCCCCACGGCTTCACGGCCGGGGGCTTTCATCTGCCAGATGTCGTGACAACCGTAGGTGTGTCCGAATGCGCCGGCAAAAACCGCCCAATAGGCTGCCTGCCGCACGTCGGTCGCGTCGAACCATCCGTTCTTTTCCGGCTTCCAGTCCACTGGATGATTCTCGTAACGCGGCTCGCCGTCAAAGGTAGGTTTCACTGGCGCAAGGTTGTAGTCGTGCTCGATCATCAGGTAGTTCGCTTTGTTCCGCTCGGAATGGCCGGACTGCATCATGTTGAAATTGAGCCACTCCTCGTTTTGAAACCATTTCGAGGAGGAGATCTCGCCATTCGGGTGAAAAGTGATCAGGTGCCGGCCGCCGTCGCCTTCCCTGAGTCCCGCGGCCATTGCGCGCCAGACAGACACGACGCCATCCGCGGGCCGGTCGCCGCCCAGTATCCAAATGATGTTGACGCGGTCGCGATAGCGTTTGCCGAGGAATCGTCCATAGGCTCGCGCGTTTTGCTCGTTGAAGATCTCGGGGCCGCCGCCCCACATCTTCACGACTTTGTCACCCCAAGTGGGCAGCATGCCGATGTACAATCCCTTCTCGCGCGCTATATCCACAACGTCGTCGACGTGTGTGAAGTAGGCCGCGTTGGGCTTGGTTGGATCATTGTCGATCAAGGGACGATCGCCGTCGGCGTTCGGCGCTTTCAGACCGTCGAGTTCCGCCAGGACGACTGCCTGGATGACGGTGAATCCCTTCTGACGGCGATTCTCCAGATACTTGGAGGATTCCTCCCGGGTCAACCGATGGAACAACTCCCATGCCGTATCGCCCAGGTAGAAGAACGGCGTGCCGTCCGCATACACCAGGTAACGCTGGCTTGCCGACACCTTCAAGTCACCGTGCTGAAAGTCCGCGGATTGGCCAGCCAGCATCATCGTCATGCCTATTGAGAGAGCAGTCCCGTTTAGAAAAATGGATAGGCGTTTGTTCATAAGGCTCCTTCTTCCCAAGTGACGATATGGGCAGAATTTGTTGCTTGACACCCCCATACCGCCTGATACGATGTGGCCACAATGAGAGCGACCCACATCCTATTCTTTTTTACTGGTTTCTGTCGCGAAACTCGGCAAGAAGGCTCCCCTCCTTGGATAAGGAGGGGCAGCCGCAGCCACAGGCAGCGGCGGGGTGGTTCGATCAATCCTGGGAAAGCCAAGCCAGTATCCGTATTGCGGCACCTCCCACCACCCCCGCGGCGCTACGCGCCACCTCCCCTCCTCAGCCGAGGAGGGGAGTTTTCATACAATCCTGCCATTTCGCGACAGAAACTTACTAGCGCGCCGTCAAAAAGCAATTTCTTATCATTGACAACCCGCACCGACGGCACTCCGCACTCGGCCAACGCTCCCCGATGCTTTATGGACGTCTCACATCAAATGCCGCTCAACTCCACACTCGCCTCCCACGCATCGAGCGGGGGCAACTCTATCTGAACTATGAAGCAAGCCGACCGAAAAGAAAAGAAAGCGGCATCAAGCAAGCAGCATGTCAAAGTGGCTGTTGTCCAGGCAGCGCCCGTTGCGTTCAATCGTGAGCGCACCCTGAAGAAAGTTCAGGCCCTCGCACGCGAGGCGGCTCGTCAGGGCGCCCAGCTGGCGCTCTTCCCCGAGGCGTTTGTCTCCGCCTATCCCCGTGGGCTCGACTTCGGCGCGGTAGTGGGTTCGCGGTCGGAGCAAGGCCGCGAAGACTTCCGTCGTTATTGGGAGAGCAGTGTGGACGTACCCGGTCCAGCCGTTGAAGAGCTAGGCCGGACGGCGCGAAACAACGGCATCTACCTTGTCATCGGTGTCGTCGAGCGGTGCGGGGGCACTCTCTACTGCTCGGTATTATTCTTTGCCTCCAATGGCAGCTTTCTGGGCAAGCACCGGAAGATCATGCCAACTGGATCTGAGCGCCTGGTTTGGGGGTTCGGCGATGGTTCCACGATGCCGGTGTTCGAGACGCCGTTGGGAAAGCTCGGCGCAGTGATCTGCTGGGAGAACTACCTGCCCTTGATGAGAGCGGCGATGTACGCCAAGGGCATCGAGATTTATTGCGCGCCCACAGCCGACAGCCGCGACTCCTGGATTGCTTCGATGCGGCACATCGCGGTAGAGGGGCGCTGCTTCGTACTTTCCTGCAACCAATTCAACCGTCGGCGTGATTTTCCGGACGATTACAATTCACTTCATGGCAAAGATCCCGAAGCGGTCATCACGCGCGGGGGCAGCTGTATCGTCGATCCCTTCGGCAATTTTCTCGCGGGGCCTGACATGGAAGATGAAGTGATTCTGACCGCCGATATCGATCGCGGGCAGATCATCCGTGGCAAGTACGACCTGGACGTGGTAGGCCATTATGCCCGGCCGGACATTTTCCAGCTCTACGTGGACGAGCGGCCGAAGCGCCCCGTAACGACCCACGCCAGCGCAGCGACGGACGAGGAAGAACCGGCACCTCGAACTAACCGCCGCGCTGTTCCGGGCCCGGGGAAATAGAACGATGGTAGGGAAAGGAATCGACTCAGTGACAGTCTCTGACCCTGATGTTTTGTGCGGGAGGGCTCCCCAATGGGCTTTGCGCTTGCTGTGATCTGGCCGCAGCCGCTTGACCCGCTCCATTCCATTGCGCTGTCCGCGCTTGTAGCTGCGATTCCCCTGATCCTGGTACTCGTTTTGATGGGAGGCTTTCGCAAGAGCGGCCTGTTCGCCTCGGTGTGTGGGCTGGGTACGGCGGGATTGCTGGCGATACTCATCTGGCACATGCCGTTGGCCCTTGTCCTGTGGAGCGCTGTCTATGGGTTCATCTATGCGGTCTGGCCGATTCTGTGGATTGTCTTCGGCGGCCTCTGGCTCTACAACCTCACGCAAGACACGGGCAAATTTGAGCTGCTTCGCCGCTGGATGGAAGAACATGCCTCCGGAGACCCCTGTATCCAGGCGATTCTGGTGGCTTTCTGCTTCGGGGCGCTCCTGGAAGGCAGCGCCGGCTTCGGAACACCGGTTGCGGTAACCGCCTGTCTGCTCGCCGGTCTCGGTCTTGAAGCGCGCCAGGCGGTCATTGTCGCGCTGATTGCGAACACGGCACCGGTAGCCTTCGGAGGGTTGGGCCTTCCCATTGTTGCGCTGGCCGGAGTAACGGGGCTTGACCTCTACCAGCTCTCTTCCATGGCAGGAAGACAGGTTCCTTTTCTCTCCTTCATTCTTCCGGCTTACCTCGTGTGGGTAATCGCGCGGGGCAAGGGCTTGCGACGAACCTGGCCGGCAGCACTGGTTGCTGGTAGCACCTTCGCCCTTGCTCAATTCCTGGTGTCGAACCTGTGGGGGCCCTACGCAACAGACATTATCGCCGCATCGGCTTCGATTGCTGCCCTGATAGCCTTCCTTCGCCTCTGGACCCCGGGGGGTGCAACCCAAAAGCAGTTGGGCGAGGGAGTTCCTGCCCCCCTTGCCCTCTCCCTCAGACAGGCCTTTGCGGCCTGGCTGCCCTGGGTCATGCTCTCCGTCGTGATGGTCTTGTGGTCTTACCTCAAGCTCTTCCAGGTAGGCCAGATCACTACTCCAATTCCTATGCTCCACAACAGCGTTCTTATTACCCTTTACCAAAAACCCTACTCGGCTCTTTATTCCTTCCAGCCTCTTGGCATAGGGACCGCGGTTCTCACCGCGACGGCGCTGACGGCACTGTGCTTTGGAGTTCGCGGCCAGGTCTTACAGAAGTCTGGATCCAAGACGCTGCGCCAGTTGCGACTTCCCGGCCTGACCGTCATGATGATTGTCGGCCTGGCTTACCTTTACAACTATTCGGGAATGGCCTACACGCTGGGGGCAGCTGTGGCCCGGATAGGCCCGGCCTTTCCATTAGTAAGTAGCTACCTGGGTTGGATGGCCTGTTTCCTCAGTGGCAGTGATACCGCCAGCAACCTGCTATTCGGCAATCTGCAAGTGGCAGCAGCTCACCAGCTCCATCTCAGCCCTGTGTTGTTGGCTGCCACGAATTCTTCGGGAGCGGTCACCGGGAAAATGATCTCACCTCAAAATATAGCGGTTGGGGTCACGACCGTCGGCCTGATCGGCCAGGAGGGCAGAATCCTGCGCGGCACTTTCTGGCACAGTATCCTGCTTGCTCTAATGCTCGGCCTTGTGGCTTTGGCGCAGGCTTACTGGCTACCGGGGATGGTCCCTTAGGCAAGGTGAATAAGGATCCCCATGCGTGAAACGCCATCCTGTAGGGCGCTTTTATAAAGCGCCATCTCAGCGCCGGTTGATACAACCGCCCTACCCCCCCCTCCAAGACTGACCCGGTACCCCAAGCATTGACGCCTCCTTGCCGGACGGGCACGATCATGGCAGAATACCGCGATGCTACCCAGGCAACCTTCACCCGTTCCCGATTTCCTCTACGGCACCGCCTGGAAGGAAGACCGCACCCCGGGCCTCACCGAGCTCGCACTCCGGATGGGCTTTCGAGGCATCGACACGGCTAATCAGCGGTGGCATTACTTCGAAGCCGGGGTGGGTCAGGGGTTGGCTGCTGCCTATCGCGCGGGGGTGGCAACGCGCGCAGATCTTTTTCTGCAGACCAAATTCACCTATCAGTCCGGTCAGGACCACCGGCTGCCCTACGATCCCGCGGCCAGCCTTTCCGTTCAGGTCGCTCAGTCGATGGCCAGTTCGCTCGAACATCTCGGGACCGACTATGTCGACAGCTACGTGCTGCACGGGCCCTCCTCCCGTTTCGACTGGACCGATACTGACGTCACGGCCTGGGAGGCGATGATGAAGGAGCGCGATGCGGGCCGCACGCGTCTCCTCGGTGTGAGCAATGTTTCCCTGCAGCAACTTGAGCAGATGACGGCTGTCCACGCCGAGACCCCTGCATTTGTGCAAAACCGCTGCTTCGCCCGCCTCGGCTGGGACCGCGATGTACGCTTGTTCTGCAGGGAGCGAAAGATCATCTATCAGGGCTTCTCGCTTCTCACCGCGAATGCGGAGGTGCTGCGCCATCCTCTGGTCACCGGCCTCGCCGCGCGCGCTAACGTTACTCCGGCTCAGGTTGTGTTCGGCTTCGCGCGCACGGTCGGGATGCTGCCGATGACCGGCACCACCGACGCCGGGCACATGGAGCAGGACCTGGCCAGTCTCACCCTGGCGCTCTCGCCGGACGCGGTGCGGACGATTGAGTCTCTGGCCGGCTGACTGCCGGAGCCTATACATGAGACGAACGATGAGTCGTTCAGCGCGTCGGTAAACAACTAATCGTCGGACTACGGCCGCCCGCGTCCGCAGCAACAAGAATGTGAAATATGTTTCACCTGTTCGTCAAATAGCGTAATTGACAAATAGTCAGAGTAAATGCTAAGTATGGTTGCATGATTGAACGACCCTACTGGCTCGAACGGATAGAACAAGCGTGGAAGGAAGCTCCCATCGCCTGGTTGGCCGGAGTCCGGCGCGTGGGGAAGACGATCCTGGCACAGAGCCTGGGCCAGGATCAAACTCTTTACGTGAACTGCGATCTTCCAATGGCCCGGGAGATGGTCGCGACCCCGGAACTCTTCTACCGGAACTGTGACCGCCCCGTCGTGGTTTTCGACGAAGTTCATCAACTGAAGGATCCTAGCCAGGTTCTCAAGATCGGGGCCGACCATTTTCCATCGATCAGGATTCTGGCAACCGGCTCCTCGACGTTGTCGGCCAGCCGAAAGTTTCGCGATACCCTGACAGGTCGCAAGCGGCTCATCCACCTCACTCCGGTTCTGTGGAGTGAGCTGCAGGCCTTTGAGAATGCTTCCCTGCTGAAGCGTCTTTACCATGGCGGTCTGCCCCAGGCTCTGCTGGCCAGGTCAAAAGCACCAGACTTTTACAGGGAGTGGCTGGATTCCTTCTTCGCTCGGGACATCCAAATGTTGTTCCGCTTTCGCGAGCCGGACAAATTTAACGCTCTTTTTGATTACGTCATGAGGCAGAGTGGAGGATTGCTGGAGATTGCGCGAACGGCCAGTGCGCTGGGCATCAGCCGGCCCACGATAGACACGCACCTGCGGGCTTTGGAAACGACTCATGCGTTGACGCTGCTGCGGCCTTTCTTCGGCGGCGGTCAGAAAGAGATCGTGAAGACGCCTAAGATTTATGGGTTCGATACGGGGTTCGTGAGTTTCTGCCGCGGCTGGGATCCATTGCGCTCGGAGGACTACGGGGTTCTTTGGGAGCATCTGGTCCTGGAGTATCTTCAGTCCCGCAGGTCGGCCTGGAAGATTTTTTATTGGCGGGATACGGCGGGCCGCGAAGTTGACTATGTGATCCCCCGCAGCCGCGATGAAGTCGACCTGATTGAATGCAAATGGAACCCTTCGTCTTTTGACCCCACTGCTGTCAAGGTGTTTCGCTCTCACTATCCGAAAGGGAAAAACTACCTGCTGACGCCCCAGGCGACGCAAGCCTATGGCAGGCGGGTTGCCGGGCTTGACCTGTTTGTCTGCGATCCGGACGGATGGTGGAAGAAGAGCGAGGGAGGTTGAAGTGAGGAGAACCTTGCTGGGCAAATAGGGTCCCAAAATGACAGCTGGCACTTCACGAATACAGGTACTGCCCATCGGTAGGTGCCAGCTTCCGGGTGACACTCGTTCAAGCGCTTACTTTTTGACCCCTCTCATTTCTTCAATTCAATGACGAGAGCCCGACTCTCGGTTGTCCCGATGTTTTCGGCACCGTGGGTCTCGGGCTCTGACCATCGAGTTGCACCGGCCTTGATTTCACGCTCTTCGCTCTTGCCGTCAGGCGAAGTGTACTTCATCTTTCCACTAGTCAAGGAATAGACAATAGTGGCTGGGTGCGAATGCATCTCCAGCTTTTCGCCCGGTTTGATTATCACTCGGGTCACTCGCACACGATCATTGTCAAGCAGCACCTTGCAGTTGTTGGGGGCCACCTTCACCATGTCTTGCGCCCGCAGGGTCGGGATTGCAAGGACCAGGAAGGCTATACAGACAATACTACTGGACACACACCTTACGTGTTTCATGGGAATACTCCTCCTTGTTTTATTGATTGGGATTGTCTGGCTGTCTTATATCCTGATCTTGGGAGGTTGTCAACCTCTGCTACAATCTCTGGGTCTCTGTGCCCCTGCGGTCAAATATTCGCTGGATCTGGTAGCACTCGTGCGGTACCATCGCCGCCCTTCTGAGCACGGACGGGCTGATGTCCACCCGGACCTACTCAGATGCACAAGCAGGTGCCTCAGAGTAAGCTTCACTTCGGCGAAGTTTCTTGGCATTATCACGCAATGGAAACACCACCTGAACTAGCCCACACCGCAGGGGTATCGTCCCGAGCCTGGTATGAGGCATCCATTGCTGAATTCCTGCAAACCCAACCCGACACCATTGTTGGACGACTGGCCAGAAACAGCGACTTCTCTCTTCTTTCAACACAGAAGGATGCTTGGCTGGCACAGATTGACTTGCTGCAAGCGCGCCTCGGCGGTTTAAAGGGCTCTTTGTTTTTCGAGTTCAACATCCCACGCATGGGCCGTCGGATTGATTCGGTCCTACTGGTCGGCCCTGTAATATTTGTGATCGAGTTCAAAGTTGGCGAAACCGCGTTTGAGCGTGCAGCAGTGGATCAGGTGTGGGATTACGCTTTGGACCTGAAGAATTTTCATGAAGCCAGCCATTCCGTTTCCATAGGTCCAATTCTCATCGCCACTGGAGCCACGACATCGGCGCCGTTGAAACTTAATGCCGACGGGGACATGGTTTATCACCCAATTCTTGTGCATCCTTCCGGCTTTCGCGAAGCGGTCAATCTGACTCTGCGAACCGTAGAGGGCGAAGTGGTCGATGAGCGACGATGGTCCCGCGCTCCTTATCATCCCACCCCCACCATCGTGGAAGCCGCGCTGGCTCTTTATGCACAGCATTCGGTCGAAGCCATTGCGCGTTACGATGCGGGAGCACAGAACCTGCGCGTCACATCTTGCCGCATAGAGGAACTGATGGACGAAGCGAAAGCTCAAAGGCGCAAACTTATTTGCTTTGTCACAGGTGTGCCCGGAGCCGGCAAAACACTGGTCGGGCTGAACGTTGCCACCCGACGCCGAGACGTGGATCAACCGACGCACGCTGTATTTCTCTCAGGGAACGGTCCGCTTGTCGCTGTGCTCCGCGAAGCACTCACCCGTGACGAGGTTGAACGTCAAAAGAAAAATAGCATTCGAGTGCGGAAGGGGAAAGTTGCCGAGAGCATCAAAGCTTTCATCCAGAACGTTCATCACTTTCGCGACGAAGCCTTGATTGACTCAGCGCCTCCGGCGGAACACGTTGCCATCTTCGATGAGGCGCAACGTGCGTGGAACCTGCGGCAAACCGCGAACTTCATGCGTCGCAAAAAGAATCGCCTCGGGTTTTCCCACTCAGAGCCTGAGTTCCTGATTTCGTATATGGATCGACATACAGATTGGGCTGTCATCATTTGCCTTGTCGGTGGCGGGCAGGAGATCAACACGGGTGAAGCCGGAATCGATGCCTGGCTTGAAGCGGTGAACTCGCGATTCCCGCAATGGCATATGTACATCTCATCGAGACTAACCGACAGCGAGTATGCGGCTGGCAGGGCTTTGGAAGCCGTGCGCCGGCGACCGAATACTCACTTGGATGATTGCCTACATCTCGCAGTATCAATGAGATCGTTCCGAGCTGAGAACGTTTCGGCCTTCGTCAAGGCACTACTTGATTGCGAAAAACATCTCGCGTACGAGGCTTTCGCAGGACTTGTTGACCGCTATCCGATCGCTGTCACCCGCGATTTGAGTCTGGCCAAGCAGTGGGTTCGCGCCCATGCCAGAGGAACGGAAAGGTTTGGGTTGGTCGCCTCATCGAAGGCCCAACGTCTCAAACCTCATGCGATTGATATTCGCGTTGAGGTTAATCCGGTGCATTGGTTTCTCAACGGGAAGGAGGATACGCGTTCAAGCTACTATCTAGAAGACGCCGCAACAGAGTTTCAGGTGCAGGGCTTGGAACTCGACTGGGCGTGTGTTACCTGGGATGGCGACCTGCGTTTCAGGGGTTCCGGATGGAGCTTTCATGACTTCCGCGGTGATCAGTGGTGCAATATCGCGAATCTAGACAACCGGCGCTATCTCCTGAACGCTTACAGAGTTCTACTCACTCGCGCTCGACAAGGAATGGTAATTTTTGTCCCGCCGGGTAACCTGAGCGATCCTACTCGGTCGCCTGAATTCTACGATTCAACTTTCTACTTTCTTAACGAGGTTGGCATTCCGGTACTGGCCTGACCCTTCCTCGCAGCCGTTCTTGCGGCCGCAGCTGTCTAACCTAGGGCGACGGTGGCGCAGTTGATCTTTTGACTTTTCGGGGTGGGGGATTAGTGCGGCTGTGGGTCGATGCTTGTACCGCTGCCACGGCTCCCGCAGCTTGATAGCCCCACAAATGCTGCAACAGATTCTCACTCTCTGTCTTCATTTCCCATCAATTTGCGCATCAGACCTGGAATTTCCCGCATTCTCTCCAGTTGTTCCGGGATCTCGTGCCGTTCCTTGGCCAGCCAGGAGAGCACCTGGCAGATCGCAAAGGCATTGTCTGCAGGTACCCACGAACCGGACACTGCGTGGGTGGGTTCCATCGCTTTTTCAGAAGGAAGGCCTTTTTCGAAGCCAAGAGGAAACCGGCAGTCCCGACCTGTACGGGAAATGCAATAGGTGCGTGCTGCCAGTTTGACTCCCCATTTCGCCCTGTTCGGTTAATCGCAGGTAGGCGCGAACTTGTTCGAGACGGATCCCAACTTTCGTGAGAGCGTTCAGGGCTGTCGAAAACACCGCGCGGTGCTGGACCAGACGATAGTTTTTCGAGACAACTCTTACCGGGAGGGGTGCCTCGCCCGGTATAGCGGGATCTCGGACCACCAATTTCAGACGGCTATTAACCGAACAGGCACTACCCTCATTGAAACTGAAAGGAAGAGTGGCAAAGGAGGGAATCCGGGTGCTGACTTCGTCGATCGTCCCCTCGAACTCTTTGACGTTCATGCCCTGCCAACGGGGAAACGGTTTGTCGTTGGCATTGCTTGAGTTATTTGGCGATTCCCTTTTCATGTACATCGAGGCACCTCGATAATTGGCGACAGTTTCCATCCCCATGGCGGGGTAACTAAAAACTTACCGCAGAGGCGCAGAGACGCAGAGAAATCATCACTATGGTTGCATTGATTCCGCCGATGATTATCGCCGTAGAGCACGCCTCTGCCTCCCTCTTGCGGTACAGGATTCCAGCAGTCAGGTCGATAAGAACCCTGCAGGGAGTCCTTGCTCATCCAGTTACCTGCAATCTCCTCGAGACTCCCGTTGCCAGGAAAGCCTGCGGCCACTCAGAACATAACACCCGTTCGTTCCAGATGCCGGAACGGGAAGAAAAAATCAGGGGCTAGAGGGGAAGGAAATACAGGGGCTCGGGATTAGGGGATAGGGGCTAGAAATAAGGATAAAGGATGAAGAGTGAAGGATGAATGCAGGTAAAAGAGAGGCCCTTAGTTGAAAGAGGGACATCCCCCTGGCCGCTGGAGCGGCCTTCCCCCTTCGTCCAAAGGGGGAATAACAGGGACCAGAAAAATCAGAGGGAAAGGGCGAAGGGGGTCGCGAGTGGACGCGGATTAACACGGATGAACACAGAAACTGAGCCTTGTATATGGGGATTGGCTCAGGAAAGCCAGGGTTGCGATAGAGGTGCCTATGCCTGAGAAGAAAGATGCTTATTCTACACCGGCCATGAAGGTCCTGCGGCTGTACATCCTTCTGTTGTTCAGCGGTCGGAAGTACTCCCTGGCAGAGCTGGCCCGTAAGTTCGACTGCTCCAAGCAGACCGTCCTGCGCATGATGGAACAGATCAACCTGAGCAAGTTTGAGCAGGTAGATAGCTGGGAAGAGGAGGGGCGCCGGTATTTCCGGGCCAAAACTCCACCCCAGCGGCCCAACCTGGCACTGGACGTTGAGGCCATCCAACACCTCCTGTTATGCCGTGACATTGTCTGGCACATCTTCCCCCCGGCCTTGCGCCAGGAGATCGAACAGACCATTGCCCAGACCACGGTGCTTCTGCCGGATTTCAACCAACGGTCCGAAGCGCTGACCAGCCTTGCCCGCAACCATGCCAAGGGAAGTATCGACTATTCCCGCCATCAGGAAATCCTGAAGTCTTTGCTCGATGCCATCCAGAAGAAGCGGATCTGCCAGGTCGTCTACCGCTCCAGTTCTGCCCGGAAGATTCAAGAATTGCGAATAGCCCCGTTGAAACTGGTTGCGTACCACGATGGGCTGTTTGTTCGCGCACGCCTGGAAGAGTCTCTTGCCAACCCTGAACGCAACATCGACCGGATACTGGCGGTTCACCGGATCGTGAGCCTCCAGAAGACCGATAAGACATTCCAGGTTCCGGTGGATCGAAAGAAACAGGCCGGACAGACGTTCGGCTTCATGGAGGGAAAACCCTTTCGTGTCAAGGTGGCATTCGGGCCCGCAGCTGCCGCTTATGTCTCGGAGCGGACCTGGAGTGACGACCAGAAGTTGAAGAGTCTGCCGGACGGGGGCCTGCTTCTCGAATTCACGGCCACCAGCCGCCCGGAGGTTCTTTCCTGGGTTTTGAGTTTCAGGAGAGAGGCTCAACTACTGGAGCCAGCAGACATGAGGGAGGAGATGGCTTCGATAGTAGAAGGGTTGGCAGACGTCTATAGCTCAGGTAGTCCGGAAGTGCCGTCAACTAACGAACGGCCAGGGACGTGGATGATCTCGTGAGTGTGGGGTGATATTCAAGGTTCCTCGGGAGCAGAAGCAAACCTCATCCCCCCCTCCTGCCCCTCCCCCGCGCTGTGGATGCGCGGGGGAGGGGAAATTTTTGGCTTTGCCTTTACCCCCGGGCAGAGCGCCGGCTTCCTGCCGGCGTTCAGCCCGGGGCTACTATCTGGTGTCCCTTCGGGATACTTCTCAAGGAAGGCGGGCATCCTGCCCGCCGCCGATTCACTTTCCTCTTTTCGACGGCCGTTGAAGAAATGAATTGGTGACATTCAAACAACATTGAACATCATGGTTGCAGACACCCGTTGGGAAAGAATGGGGTGGAGAACAATAGAGCTCCCCTCCCCCACGCTGTGGACGCGTGGGGGAGGGGGGCGGCTGGCTGCCGAGTCCCGAGTGTCGCGTCTCGTTACTCTCTAATTGTGTCTCCGCACGAATCATAAATTACGCGTGTGGGCATGGTTTTGCCCCTCACCCTGGCCCTCTCCCCCAACACAGAAAACGTGCTGCGGGAGAGGGAACAAATGGCGGGATTGGTGACCCAGGGCGCCCCTTGCGGGGACGGCGGTCCCAAGCTCCTGCCGCGGAGGGCGCCCTGGGCTGGCGTCTGACGCCCCGCCAGGGCTCTATCAGGAAGAAGCGACCTCCTGCCGCTTCACAAATGTCCAATCTTCAGGGTGTCCCTTTGAGACACTTCTCAACGAAGCTGGGCATCCTACCCGCAACTAATGATTACGATACTATGAACGCAATTCATTTGAGTATTTAGAAGCTCAAGTTGCTGCTGCGGATTGCGCCAAAGACGCGGGAATCGGATACCTGGGTTACTTACTGAAGAAGAGCCTCTTTTACTGTACTGTTTGTAGATTACTACTTACCGATATCCGGAAGAGAAAAAGCTCGGCAGATTTTCTTTGCGAGTTGATTGGGATCTCACTGTGACGAGGAACCGCTTCAATATGGCCGGTCTGCGGGTTACACCAAAGTGAATGCTCTTTCCCTTCTCTCTTAAGGAAACAGCCGTGTTTCCGGAGATATTTCAATAGAACACTCCGCTTCACTGAAGAACTACCGTGTCATGGATGGCATCGGCTGGCACCCCACGCAGAGCGTCCTGGCGCCGATCTTCAAGAATAAGAGAGATGGCTTCCGCCAGACTCTGGCGGCAGTGCTCAACGGTTCGTCCCTGCCCATTGGCTCCTGGAATCTCGGGGCAATAACCGATATACCACTTTTCATCCTTCTCGATAATGGCAGTGAATTCATTGTGCATGGTTTTCCCCTTCCCCTTTAAGTTTAACCCAAACGGGGTAATCAACGAGGAGTAATTTCAACCTGGATACATTGTTTACGAGAAAGAGAAGATGCAACCCAATATCAACCTCAAAACTCGAATGCCCTTTTTTTTCGCCTATTCGATGTTCCGTTCCGGTTACTGGAACTAATGCGGAATAAGCTCAGCAAGGACATCTTATCGACTGACTCTGTGGGTGGGGTACCAGTCCAACGGTCAAAGGGGGAAAACGACATGGTTAAGTTAGTCATCTGGGTCTGGATGCATTTTTTGGATGAGGTCTTGGGTTATTGGACTTATTTGTTAGGCATTGCCACCTTTATCGCCTGCCAGTAACTGGGATTTCGTTTTTTCCGACGATTGATTGGCCAGGCAGCTCATACACCGGATTCTGCCCGGGTCCTCGGACGAGGATGATTTAATGAATCCGGTGATCAGGCGCCAGAACTAACCCGATCCCCATTGTGGGGCAAGAGTGCTGAACATCAGCGGATTGCAGTACGGGTGAGTGGAAAGGCCAGAGCTGAGCTATTCTAGCCTTTCAGGTCAGGGTTCCGATGCTCCCCCTCCATTCGTCACTTATGAATGCACTCCTCTATTCATTTGGTAACATCCAACGGACGATTCGGAGTTTCCTTATCAGCTATTTTCCAAACGCCTCCACCACGGCATTCTTGAAGGCGGGCAGGATTTTGTCTCCGTCTGTGCCGGGGTAGCCTGCGTGTTGCACCATGAAGATCGTTATGAGCTGGCGCTGCGGGTCGATCTGCATGTTGGTGTTGTAGGCTCCACCGTGGCCGAAGCTGCTACCGGGCTTCCTGTCCGTGCTCCAGCCGAAGCCGTAAGCCTGCGGTAGGTCGCGCGTCTGGGTAGAAGTCATCTGCCCCACGGCAGCTTCGGAGAGGTAGCGTTTTCCCCGGTAGACACCCAGGTTGAGAATCATGCGACAAAAAATGGAAAGGTCCCTTGCGGTCGAGAAAAGGCCCCCGGCTGGGGAGGGGCCGCGGTTGCGATCTGTGAGCGGATAGGAGAGCTGGTCGATAGGTGTAACCTCCAACCCATTCTTGTCCGCGTTGGGCTTGTACGATTTAGCGAGTCGCCTGACCTGCTTTTGGCTGGGCCAGAGGGTAGTGTCCGTCATACCAAGCGGTTTGAATAGACGTCTGGCCACGAACTCCTCATACGGCATCCCGCTGACGACTTCGATGATGCGGCCCGCCGTGTTGATACCGGCGTTGCTGTAATCGTATTTCGTTCCCGGCTCGAAGTTCAAAGGGGTCAATGCATAGCTGATAACAGCCTCGCACAATGAGAGCCGGTCGATCTTGAGTGCGTCCCCCTTGCGCTCCAACCGGGACGAGAAAGGAAGCCCGCTGGTGTGGGAAAGTATATCTCTCACCGCGATGGAGCGGGCCGGCTTCTTCAGAAGAACTTGCTCTTTGTCCTGTTCCACTACCAGCCACTGCCCCTTGAACTCAGGTAAATACTTCTCCACCGGGTCATCCACGTTGACTTTGCCCTCGTCCACTAACATCATCAGCGCTGTGGCTGTCACCGGTTTGGACTGAGAGGCGATCCAAGAAAGTGCGTCCGTCTTCATCGGTCGCGATGCGGCGATATCGGCCCAGCCCACTGCTTCCAGGCTGAGGATCTTTTCCTTCGATGCCACCAGCGTCACCGCACCCGCCAGCGTATGGCTATCAACAAACGGCCGCAAAGCACTGGCAACGCTTTTCGCCGGCTCCGCTGCCGACAGCGGGAGGCCCGCAAGCAGGACCGTGGCTAGCACAGCCGGCAAAAGGCGATGTGGAAAATACTGTTTGGTTTCTGTCTTTTGCATAAGCGTGTGATTATGGGGCAAGTGTCGTAGAAAACAAGCTTATCCCCTGAGCGGAATATCTATAGGACTTTTTATCTGCTGGCACAAGCGCAATTAAAGGGAATCGGTACTGGGTCAGTTAAACGGGGAATTTTGGAGGGCTGAGCTCCGCAAAGCCGCAGACAACTTGGCACACGTGGCCTCGCAGAGCTCGGCCCTCCACTTGTAACTGACCCATTACGGGAATCGGTAGCGGGTCAGTTACAGCATGAGGTGTCTACGGGGAAATCCCGGGGCCGGACATAAGAGATGATATAGAGACCGGCCTGGTGGTGGCTCGCAGGCAGTCTTAACGGTCCCGCTCACTAGTTGCATGACACAAGCATCGACCTATTCGTACCTAAGCGCCACAATGGGGTCCACCTTTGTAGCCCGACGGGCTGGGACGTACGCGGCCGCGAGTGTGACAATGATCAGCACTGCCGGGACCAAAGCGAAGGTCAAGGAGTCTGTGGGGCTTACGTTGAACAGGAGCGTCTGCATCAAGCGTGTTAGCGCCAAAGCCCCCATAATGCCGCACAGGACACCGACGCTGGCCAACCGGAATGCACTCCCGGTCACGATCCGGAGTACGTCCGCCCTCGCCGCACCCAGCGCCATCCGGATGCCGATTTCTCTAGTGCGCTGCGCCACGCTATACGCCATTACGCCATAGATTCCAATGGCCGCCAGAACCAAAGCTGTCGCGCCGAAGAGGCCGAGCAGGAACATACTGAATCGGGTTCTTGCAAGCTCAGTGTCTACGATCTGATCCATGGTCTTGATCTCGGAGATCGAAAGTTTCTTGTCCACCGACCAGATCTGGCTCCGAATCGACTTTAGAAGCGCGTTCGGATCGCCTTTGGTTCGCACCACTAACACAAGCGAGCGCCAGGCATCTTGCCTGTGAGGCACGTATACGGTGTTTCTGATATCTTCTGCGAGTCCGTCATACCGCAGGTCATCCACCACGCCCACGATTTCACGGTATTTGTTCTCGTCCCGCCAGGAGCGGATGCGACGGCCAAGTGGCTGCTCACCTGGAAACATCTGCTGTGCCATCGATTGGCTGATGATGATCGTCGGGGTGGACTCACTCGAGTCACGATCAGTGAAGGCACGTCCTGCAACAATCGGGATCCGCATAGTCTGGAAGTACTCCGGATGAACCACACTCCATGCTGCAGCTGTATCCGTCGAAGCAGGCGGCTCCGGTTGTCCCTCCTTCAGAAAAACGCGGCCGAGATAGAATCCTCCGCCACCGACCGGGAGAGAGCTGGTTGCAGATGCTGAGAGGACACCAGGGATACGGCGAGCCGCATCGGTGACTTGTTCGAGCCCTGCAGCAATTTGTGGCGGCTCCTGATAACGCACGCGCGGCAGAGAAATCTGCATTGTGAGCAGGTTCTTGGTGGGAAAACCGGGATTGACCTGTCGCATCTGGTTGAAACTGCGGATCAGCAGTCCGGCACCGGTAAGCAGTACAATGGCCATCGCCAGTTCCGAGACGACGAGAAGACTACGAAGCCGGTTGCCGCGCGGGCCTCCCGAAGCGCCACGGCTCGCGTCATGCAACGACTGCACCGGTACCGAACGGACTGCGTGGATTGCCGGCAGCAGGCCGGCGAGAATGGAGGTTGCCACCGATAGCCCGGCAGCGAAGCAGAGCACGCTCAAATCGACATGCACGCGGTCCAACTGAGGGACTTCTGGGGGAGCGAAATGAATCAAGGCCTTCAGTCCCCAGTAGCCTGCCCAAACGCCCGCTGAGCCTCCAGCTGCCGAGAGCAGCGCACTCTCGGTCAGGAGTTGGGCGGTCAGCCTCTTCCAGCTCGCGCCCAATGCGTTTCGAATGGCCACTTCCCGTCCCCGGACGGCGCCTTGAATTAGCAACAAGTTGGCTACGTTGACACAAGCGATGAGCAGAACAAACAGGGTTGCCCCAAGAAGGACCAGTAGAGTCTGTCGCAACGTGGGTCCGATGATATAGGCAGTCAAGGGGTGCAACTTCCAGTTGGTGCCGGCACGGTTGACACTCTGTTGTGCGATTTGTGTGCCCATAAGCGTTAGCTTGGCCTGCGCCTGCTGTAGCGAAACACCCGACCTCAACCGCGCCAACGCGCCAAAGATGTGGTTATCTCTGCGCAGCAGGTCCGCATCAGGTGCCATGCCGAGCGGGCGGAAGATTTCGGCCTCAGAGGGCCACGTAGCGTCCTTCTGCGCAATTCCGATCACGGTGAACGGGACGCCGCTCAACTCAATCCGGCTGCCCACCGTACGGGGGTCCCCTCCAAATCGCCGCATCCAGAAGCCATACGCCAACACAGCTTCCCGATTAGCGCCGGGACGGTTCTCCTCCGCGGTGAATGTTCGACCGAACAGCAGTGGGCTCCCCATGACGCGAAAATAGTCCTCGTCCACGGCAAGCCCTTTGACCTTTTCCGGTTCTTCGCCCCCTGTTACATCAGGACTGATCCCATCGAAGGCAGAAACCGCCTCGAAGAGTTCAGGCTGGGCTTTCCAATCGAGAATATCGGCGTAAGCAACACTTCCACGATCTGTCTTGAGCCGCTGGAAAATTGTGGCGGGGACGACCAGACGATCAGAGTCGTGGTAGGGCAGTGGCTTCAACAGCAACCCTCCCACCACGCTGAAGATCGCCGTATTTGCCCCAATGCCCAACCCGAGGGTCAGGATTGCGACGGCGCTAAAGCCGGGGTTTCGGATCAGGAGCCGAGCACCTTGATGGAAGTCTTGCCAGCGGTTCTCAAACCATTGAATGGTCCACATTTCGTTCCCATCCTTCCTCAAAGGGACGCTCTTTCCAAAGAGCCGTCGCGGCGGATGCCGAGGGCGAGTGCCAAGTCAGTGCAGGTCATCGAAACACTCCTTTTCGCCATCATTCGAACAGAATCCTTCATGTCCTGCGTAAACAATTCCATGGCACTGACTCCGTCAGAGTAAGAGAGTCCGGGGTCTCTGACGAGTTAGTGGCACCTGGCGCAAAAAAGTTTCAATGGCCAAGTCCGGTACCATCATGTCCATTTTGTGGCATAAATGAAACTACGAGCTTCCAATCCCTTTGTTACCCATATCAGAGTCCTGAATGATGAAAAGATATCTTACAAAAACTCAAAAGCCATCCCTCGCCATACCGATAAAGAAATAAAGGCTTTATGTATTCAAAAACAGACTCATACCGGGGGGAGGGAATGATCGAGATTGAGGAACCCATCGCCCCTCGAGACGGCCCTTCGAAACCTGGTAAGCGGGGACAGGAGTCGAGCAATGGACTTGCTCTATTGACGCAGTAGCGGTCAAGAGGGGATTCCTGCAAGGTAGACCTCTGGACCCTGGAGGAATGTACAGATGAAAAACACACCAAGCAGGCCAAAGACACTCTCCTGGCTGGCTCTGTCCTTTGGCTTGTTTTCTGTTCTGGATATGACGCCAAATGATTTGCCTAAGGGGAGCGAGACCCCCAAATCCTTTTTTGTGCAGGAGGAGGCAGGCGCCCCTCCTTCTAACACAATTGCCATGCCCGTGCTTACATGGGCGTACGGTGGTTGCTTTTCGAGCTGGTGTCAGACGGGCTGGTATTCCTCACCGGCTGTCGCCGATATTAACGGCGATGGAAAACAGGAAGTCCTGTGGGGCTCTTACGATCTGGTTGCTGTTTCAGGGGCCGAGGGCAAGCTGGTTTGGCGCGCAAGCAGCGATAATCGCATCTGGCCTGGAGTGGCTATCGCTGATCTGACCGGGGACGGCACGATCGAGATCATTGTGGGGCGAAGCGGCGGTCTATTGACTGTGTACAATGGCAAAGGGGAGGTGGTGTGGACCGCGACGCCTTTCAGTGACGGAAGTGAGATTCGCACGCTGGCCGTGGAAGATCTTGATCAGGACGGACAACTTGAGATCATTGTGGGTAAGGCCGGTGAGGGTTCTACACGACAGATGAACGTGATCAGGGCCAATGGCACGGTCGAGCCCGGATGGCCTGCCCGGCATGATGGTGAGCCCGGCTACGGATGGGGCATGTACAATCAAAACGTGGCGGTCGCGGACCTCTATGGCGATGGGCGGAAGGAGGTCATTGGCCCGACGGACACCCATTACATCACGGCGCTCGACAGCCATGGCAACCAGCTCCCCGTCAATGCGATCTTTGGAGTCGGAAAGGTATGGAGTCAGGTTGGAGTACACGTTCAACACAGCGTGGATCTGAGGGGTTACGCAAACTGCGGCGTTGAGCATCGACCCAACTTTGCCAACAGTCCTCCGACTATCGCTGATCTCAACGGGGATGGCATCAATGAAATCGTCGTAGTGGGCAATGTGTACAATTGTGGGACAGATCCTTATACCAGTCTCTACTACATGCCCTTTATTTTTAGAGCAGACCGCACGCGTTGGAGCGGAAGCGGATTCGACTGGACTTCAATTCCCACTCCCGGGCCCGGGAGTGCCCCACTTTCAGAAGATTACAATGTCATCGAAACCGCCCAGCCTAACCCTGCCGTAGCTGATCTGGATGGTGATGGCATGAAAGAGGTTCTATTTGCCTCTTATGACGGCAAGATGCACGCCTATTGGCTTGACAAGACAGAGCATGGCCACTGGCCATACAAAATACCAGGCGATGGCATCCGCTTTGCCAGTGAACCGGTAATTGCCGACCTGGACAATGACGGACGGGCAGAGGTTCTATTCACCTCATGGCCCGAGAAAGTCGCAGGACGGGTAGGCCAGCTCCATATTCTCGATTTCAATGGAGATCCACTGCATGTAATCGATTTACCCGCGCCACGAGGTGACAACTGGAACGGCGCTCTGGCAGCTCCTACATTGGCGGATATTGATGGTGACGGCGAACTCGAGCTGGTCATTAATACAGTAGCCAGTGGTTTGGTGGCTTATGACCTGCCCGGTACGAGCCAGGCCAGAATCCTCTGGGGCACAGGCCGTGGGAACTTCCAGAGGACTGGAACAGTGCCGACCCTGCAGACCAGAGAGGTCTTTGTGCCTATCATTCTGTCCTCGGCAGGAATGAATGGCGCTTTCTTCACCTCAGAGTTGACCCTGACTAATCGCGGGACAGAAAACGCCACGCTTCTCTTCACCTATGCATCAGCCATCGGAAGCGGCAGCGGAACAGCCACGGATACCCTCGAGGCCGGACGGCAGCGAATTATGGCCGATGCCATAGCCTATCTGAGATCGCTGGGAATTCCCATTCCAGTGTCCGGCAACCAGGGAGGAACGCTGCGGGTCAGTTTCATGGGTTTGTCCTCTCCCGCCGATGGGGGGGTAACGGTTCGGACCACTACAGCCGTTCCAGCCGGGCGTGCCGGATTGGCCTATGCGGGAATCTCCCCATCGATGGCCATGACCGGCCCGTCCTATATTTGCGGGCTACGCCAAAACCAGACCGACCGCTCCAATGTGGCGATCCAGAATATTGGTTCTGCCTCCGCCGGCCCTGTCAGGTTAAGATTGACAGCCTTTTCCGGAGACGAAAGCTCCGGTTTTTCACGAGTGTTGCCCGAGCAGACCTTGCCGCCGGGTGGTTTTGTTCAGGTTTCAGGCGTCCTGGCATCCAATGGGCTGGCGCTCAGCAATGGCTACGTGCGTGTGGAACGAGTCAGTGGGACGGCTCCCTACTATGCTTATGGCGTGATCAATGATCAAGCCAACTCGGATGGGTCATTTATACCTCCCATCCCGCAGAGTGCGCTGGCCGGGAAGACCCGGCTGACACTGCCCGTCGCGGTTGAGGCCGGGGCCTTCAGTACGGAGTTAGTGATCACCAACTGGTCGACGACCAAAAAAACACTCAGTCTCAGGTACATAACAGATACGATTCAGGAACCCAATCAAACGGCCACCTTCACCGTTGACATCAATGCCTCGGCCCAGTTGATCTGGCCGGACCTGGTCCAGCGGCTCAGGGATGCTCAAATTGCAGGCATCGGTCCCAGGGGGACAGGCTTTGCCGGGGCGCTGTTTGTGGCGGCGAGCACGGGGGACTTGAACGGCATATCCGTCTCGGCCCGGACCTCGGCTTCGGGAGATCGCGGGCGTTACGGTTTGTTTTACACTGCCCTGCCGGAAGGGACGAGTTCATCCAGTGAAGCCTGGCTGTACGGATTACAGCAGAATGCTGAGAACCGGACTAACCTGGCGCTGGTAAACACGGGCGAGAACGGCACGACGCCGGATACCATCCGCATTGAGCTTTTCGATGGCAACACGGGGCAGAAGATCGCAACCGTTGACGATCGTGTCCTCAACGCTCACCAGTGGATACAGATCAGCGCTGTCCTCTCGCAATATGCTCCAGGGGTGACGCAAGGCTATGCTCATATCACCCGGACTTCAGGTGTGAATCCCTTTATTGCTTATGCCGTGATCAATGACGGGGGACAAGCCGGCCAGCGCAGCGGCGACGGCGCATTCCTCTCCAGTTCACAGTGAGCGCGGATTCATCAGAGTTTCACATGCGCCGGTTTGGCGCGTATGCGCGGATGAATAAGGCAGGGGTAGCCACGATTGGTTCGCTTCTTGAATCAATCGTGGGTTTCGCTAACGGATCATGAAAATCCATGGTTACTGCGGGACCTGCGGTCCTCCTGACGCAGTAACCGTGGCTACCAAAACTCGACTTTTCATATAAGGATCCATTTCCCCAGTTCTAGTGGAATTGAATATTCACTCCGGGTTTTGGAACTGGCACATCACAGCAATTCCATAATCGTCCGGCTTCAGCCCAATGACCATCCTTCTCGGTACTGCTGCTGGAGATACTTCTCCACTTCCGGAGCGTTGGGTATCCGAAGGTTTATTGGATCCCACTCGATTTTCTTGCCGGCGCGGTAGGCCACGTTCCCGAGATGATTGGCTTCAGTCAGCGGTCCGGAATAGCCGAAGTGGCAGGTAGTGGGCGTCCCCGTTTTACAGGCATTGATCCACTCCTCTTGATGACCTATCGAAGGCGGAATCGTTTGAGGCGGCCGCTCATAGCCGGCAAACTCCTTCTCCGGAAGAAGCATATGTTTGCCGTAGTCTGACAGCAGCATCCCTTTCTTCCCGATGAAAAGGACACCATTACCCCATTGAGGAATTCCTTTCTCCTTCCAGATCTCAGGCTTCGAGCTCCCCTGATGCCAGGTCAGAGACAAAGGTGGAAACTCGCCACGAGAACTGTAAGTGTACTTCGCACTCATCGAAGCAGGCGCAATCTCCGGGTGCGGCGGGGGACCACTGGCTTCAACAGTCAGCGGAGCATCCAGTTTGAGAGCCCAGAAAGGGAGATCGATCCAGTGACTGCCAAGATCGGACATTGTACCGTTGCCGAAATCCCACCAGCGGTACCATTTCGGTCCCGGGAGGTAAACGTCGTTGTAAGGGCGATACGGCGCCGGGCCTATCCAGAGATCCCAGTCGAGGTCCTCGGGAACCGGCATGGCTTCCCTGGGCCGATTCTGGACAGACACAATGTCCTTATTGGCCTTGGCCTCCTCTTCAGTCTGCCAGCCCCAGGCTCGAGAAACCCACACATGCACTTCACTGACCGGCCCGATGGCGCCCGACTGGACAAGTTCCACGACTCGGCGATAGTTGTCGCCTGCATGAATCTGCGTTCCCATCTGCGTGGCAACGCCGGCTTTCCTGGCGGCTTCAATAACGAGCCTGGCCTCGTGCACATAGTGGGTCAAGGGTTTCTCGCAATACACGTGCTTCTTCATCTCGAGGGCCGGCAAGGTCGCCACGGCATGCGTGTGCTCGGTCGTACTCACCACCACGGCGTCAATATCATCGGCCTTCGCGTACAAATTCCTGAAATCCTTGTAGAGACGAGCTTGGGGAAATTTCCGGGCAGCCTGAGCCAGGGCGGCCCTGTTCACATCACACAGAGCGACAACGTTCTCTGCAGCCATCTTCTCCAGGTTGTCGGCTCCACGTCCACCGGCGCCGATGACGGCAATATTCAGCTTGGAATTGGGTGAGCGCGCGCTGAGAATGGAAGGAAAGCCGACTGTGACCATGCCAGCCAGAGCACTGTCGTAGATAAACCGCCGACGGTTGATGCTGCCTTCAGATAATCGATTTTGACCAGTCATAGTAGGGGGATCTTATCTTGTGGATTTGTTTCAATTCAAGCTCAATCCTTCTCATCTGGTATTGGGCCAGTCTGGGGGGGGCTGTAGGGCGGTTGTGTCAACCGCCTAAGCATGCTCCATCCGCTTATCTCAGCTCTGGAACTTCGAGCGTGCGGCTCTTGGCATAGGTCCGGATGAATTGCGCCAGGCTTTCGCTCCATGCTTCCAGTCCGCTGTTTTCGAGCGGTTCCAACATATAGTCCAGGCCGGTTCTCCGGTCGGCACGGTGGTCCTTCAGGTCGTCGAGGATGTGGACGAAGTTCCGGCCTCCCACTGATCGGCCCTTCGGATAGCGGCTCTTTTCCCAAGTCGCCTTCAATCCAACCCACATGGCCTCCCGATCCGAAAGGCAAGCCCGCACCAGGCCATGTGCCTGAGACAGCAGGGAAACGACATCCCGATGCCGCTCCTGGTTCTGGGCATCAGCCGCACGGATCATCAGGTTCTCGGCTTCCTCGAGATCTGCCAGCATCGTGATATAGTGGCGTTCAAACTGCGCAATCGACAACAGGACTTCCAGGTTGTAGCGGTTCCGGGAAACGGTGCCGAGCTTCCCTTGCACTACTCCGATCACCTGGTCCAGTCTCCGCCGGACTTCCGGCATCTGAGCCAAAACGGAGGCATAGCGGCGGGAAAAAGTCCGATCGACCACCAGAGTCTCATCGTAAGCAAAAGGCAGGGGAGGGGGCTCGATCCTCAAGTCGATCCGGGTCGTGTCCCGTCCCGGGCCGGCCCAACTCCCGTACGTCGGCTTGAGGCGTGTGGCCGGGACCCGGTCGAGACTCGATTCATAAAAACGGGCCCCTTCCATCAGTGTCCGGTAGACTTCGATCAGGTCCTGGTTTCCGGGGCCGTAGAAGATGTCCATGAAATCGGCGATGACCTGTTCAACGCGAGGCTCGTTCGGCGACCAGCCGTACTGACTGACTACGACCCAACCGAGCCAGAAGGTTTCGCTGTGAAGGCCGGAATCGTCCCACGCCGCCGCGTAAGTGCCGATGAGTTCATTTGGAGCTTTACCAAGAAGCTGGGGGACGACCTTGCCGGGTTCCTCCAGACGGCCTTGAACGGGGCGTCCGTTCTCCAGGAATTCTGAAGAGAAGTAGTTGGGAAAAAGAAGCTCGGATCCTTGCTGGGAGCTGTATATGAGGGATGGGACCCCGGCGTCGCGCAGTCCCTGGTTCCAGCCGTCGCTTTGACCGAGCACGGCCACGCCGTTAATCAGCCCCCTGGGAAGAAGCTTGAGGTGCTCGTCCAGTAGCGGGTATTCCACCCAGCAGAGCATCTTGCGGTCCCGATCGACGAGCCATTTGTGCATCCGGTTGACATATTCGACCCAGGTCAGACTCCGGTTTTTTTCGTTGTAGGGGCGTTTCTCCTGGCATTTGCTGCAGATCCCGGCGTAGTAAACCTCGTCAGTCGAAACGTGGAAGTACTCGACGCCGGGAGTGGCATCGATCATGTCCTGGTAGAGGTCCTGGATAAGGGAGATAGCCTCCTCGTTGCACATGCAAGCCTGGTAGTTGCTGCCGTCGGCGCGGAGATCCTTGAATTCTTCGTGCTTCAACACATAAGCCATATGTGCCGGAGATTGGATCTGTGGAACCAGCTGGATGTGGCGTTCCAACGCATACCGCGTAAGACCCTGCATCTCGGCTTTCGTGAAGGCCCCTGGAGCGCCGACCACCGGATGTCGGGGAAACTCATATTTGTCTTCGATTTCGAAACCAATGGCATTTGCCTTGAAGAACGAAGCCCAGTCGATGAACCGCCTCAACGTCTCCGGACGGTCCTGGTGATGCTTGGTATCCCAATGAATGAACCGGAGGGGCAACGTGGGCCAATCCTCGATCTCGGCTTCGGGCAAATACCATGCTCCACCACTTCTGACGCGGAGAAGCTGGAGCAGGCTTTGCACTCCATAAAGGAGGCCGGAACTCCCGTTCCCGGTAATCTCGATTCGTTGTGGAGTGATCTTGAGGGCATAAGCCTCGTCTGAAGCCGGCCGCGGAGTTGTCTTGACTTTTCCCGGAACCACACGAAGGACGATGCGACCCGGCCCCGTCCCTTCAAGCCTCAGGTTATGAAGCTCGAGAGCCCCTTCCTTCAGTCGTCGGATCGCGATCTCACCGGGATCCACGTGCGGCTCGATGCCCCACCTCGAATCAACGGCGACTTCACGCCCCGTCAGCTGTACTTTCTTGGCGGCTGGAACGAGGCTGTAGCCGAGGGACCTCAGCCCATTGACAGAACCCTCGGGGGCTGAGGCCGTCAGACTGGAAGTTGAAATCGCAAGTGTGATGAGAACAGTGCCCAGTGTCATTTTCATAGTCCTCCTGGAACGCGCGTGATTATACCCTGCGTTGATGTTGGAGTGAAGGCCTAGTACCCCAATTATGTATCGAGCCAGGCGGCCCCGGCAGTGGTGTCATATTCTAGCCGAAGGCTATATGCCAACGGACGAAATTTACGAGAATTCTAACCCTGGCATTGCTCGATGAACGTGGTATCCTGAGGCCATAAAGAAACTCGGTCTGGCTTGCTTCTCCATTGAGTGCAAGCGCGTGTCTCTCTCAGTTCGCCATTACAAGTTCCAGAAAGGAACCCTTATGAAACGTGCCTCCTCACTTGCGTTGGTACTCACTCTCTTGTGTCTCCTTCAAGCCGATGCGGGTGACGATCTTCCCTTCAGAGGATACTCCCCCAAGACTAGCATAATAGAGCGAGAGTGGGAGTTCAAATATCGTGCAATCCCCAGCCCTCAAGAAATGCGTGAGTACATGAAACTGCTGAGTGCCCGACCTCACCATGTAGGTTCGCTTTATGACAAGGAGAACGCTGAATGGATTCTTGCCAGATTCAAAGAATGGGGGTTGGATGCCCAAATAGAGACCTTCGATGTACTTTTCCCCACGCCTAAGGAGCGAGTGGTCGAGATGGTGGAGCCTGTCAGGTTTTCCGCCAAACTGCAAGAGCCGGCACTGGCCGTTGATCCCACGTCGGGCCAAAAGGTGGAACAGCTTCCCACCTACAACGCCTATTCCCCTGACGGCGATGTCATCGGGCCACTCGTCTATGTGAACTATGGACTCCCGGCGGATTACGAGCAACTGGAACGGTTGGGGATATCGGTCCAAGGCGCCATAGTGATCGCTCGATACGGAAATTCATGGCGTGGGATGAAGCCCAAGCTTGCGGCCGAGCATGGGGCGGTGGGTTGCCTCATTTATTCCGACCCCGCAAATGATGGCTACACACAGGGAGATGTGTTTCCCGACGGCCCGATGCGACCCAAAGACGGCGTCCAACGGGGCAGTGTGATGGACTTTGCCTCGTCGAACCCGGGTGATCCGCTTACCCCCGGGATGGGTGCCACACCCGCGGCGAAACGACTCTCGATCAAGGAGGCTCCCAGCATTCAAAAGATCCCGGTGCTTCCAATTTCCTATGGCGACGCACAGCCGCTGCTGGCGGCGCTGAAGGGGCCCATGGCACCCGACGAATGGCGCGGCGCACTCCCCATTCCCTACCGCGTCGGGGCAGGGCCTGCCAAAGTTCATCTGAGAGTTATGTCAAACTGGGACATAAAAAAGGTTTATGACGTCATTGCCAGGATCCGCGGTGCATCGGAACCAGACCAGTGGGTGATTCGGGGAAATCACCATGATGCCTGGGTAAACGGCGCTGAGGACCCAGTCTCAGCCCTGACGTCGTTGCTGGAGGAGGCACGCGCCATGTCTCTGTTGATCAAGCAGGGCTGGAAGCCGCGACGAACCATTATTTACTGCGCATGGGATGGCGAAGAGCCGATGCTGCTCGGCTCCACAGAGTGGGCGGAGGCGCATGCAGAGGAGCTTCGATTGCATGCCGCCATCTACATAAACACCGACTCTAATACCCGCGGCTATCTCTCAATGGGCGGCTCGCACACGCTTGAGCATTTCATGAATTCGATTGCCCGAAACGTGGAGGACCCGGAGTCGAAGTTCTCCGTATGGAAGCGCCTCCAGTCGCGGGAGATTGCAGATGCAAAATCCCTTGAGAAAAGGGCTGAGTTGCGCCAGAGATATGACCTGCGGATGGAAGCACTTGGCTCCGGGTCTGATTACACCGCTTTCCTCGACCATCTGGGCATCGCATCGCTCGATATTGGCTACGGAGGTGAGGATGAAGCGGGAATATATCATTCTATCTATGACGATTATTACTGGTACAGCCATTTCTCTGATTCCGGCTTCGTTTACGGCCGCGCTCTGGCACAGACGGTTGGGACGGCGGTAATGCGAATCGCCGATGCGGATATCCTGCCCTATGAGTTTACGGATTTAGCAGACACAATCCGAACTTACGCGAAGGAGCTGCAGGATCTGCTTAAGAAGCGGCAAGAGGAGATTCGGGAACGCAACCAGGAACTGACAGACGGTGTCTACCAAGCTACCTACGATCCGAGGAAACCTACTGTCGCCCCCAAACACGAAGATGTGCCGCCCTATTTGAATTTTGCCCCGCTCGATAATGCCGCGGTTGCGCTGACCGAGAGCGCTGAGCGCTACGAGAAGGCGTTGGCGAAGACCTGCCAATCCGCGGGCATACCTGAAGGCGTAGCTCTTGTTGCTTTAAACCAGAAGCTCCAGGAGAGCGAGCGCCGGCTGACTAATCCCGATGGATTGCCCCGCAGGTCCTGGTACAAACACTTGATTTACGCGCCGGGCGTCTACACAGGTTATGGAGTGAAAACCATTCCAGGAGTGCGAGAAGCAATCGAGCAAAAGCACTGGGAGGAAGCGGAGACAGAGATCAAGCGAGCGGCAAAAGTCCTTGAAAGCGAAACTGTCCTCATAGACTCGGCGGTCAAAGATCTGGAAAGGCTGGTTCGCTAGGATCAAACGACCCCGCCAGGATTTCTCATCACCAATACCTAACCCGGCCGTAAGTGCCGGGAAGGTCAACACAAAAAGCAAGGCGACGGCTAGCAGCTTCCCGGAAAAGTACCAGTTGGAGAATCTATTGACAAGTTACGGTAAATCTTGGCTTTGTTTCTCTGAACCCAATTTAAACGCAGAACTATTAAACTCCGGCCTACCCTTTGTCGATTAACTAGATAAGGTGCCGGTGACTTAATTGGGAGAGAAACAAGTGCCAAAACATGGCAGTGGTGCCGTTCGGGCACGAGAAAACGCAAGGCTTCTTGTCAAATGCATCGATGCTGATGGAAAATCGTTCACAGAACAGACCGAGACCTACGACATTAGCGAATCCGGCATTTCCTTCTTCCTTAAGTCTCCTGTCTGGGTGGATTCCCACCTTACTATAACTATTGCCTCCAGTAGCCTCTTTGGCCGTCTCTACACCACAACTGCCAAGGTCATTCGTGTTCAAGTCGAACCCTCCGGCAAACAGTTTGTGGCAGCCCGCTTTGACTGACCCGGATGTCTGACCACCAAAACCTACCCAAAATGTCGCGGAGAACCAGAGAGAACATTTGGATACAGATGGTCGCTGGTGAACGCTGATAAACGTTAGGGAGAAGACACCAGGACTGCAAGGAAACTTCGCCTGGTGAGTGGATAACGTCAATCAAGTGCAGCGCGGCGCAATCGTGCCTGGGGTTTTCACCTAATGTCATGCCTGGTAAATGCCGATTCACGGAATCGGAAAGGAAGGAAGCTCAACAATAATGATCATCCAATGCCCACATTGCCAAACCCAATATAGCCTTGAAGAGAAACAACTTGATGCTTCCCCCAGTGTGCAGATCCACTGCAAAAAGTGTCAAAAGACTTTTTCGAGTCAGGCTGTACCGGGAGTCGGACCGATGGCCGCTCGCCATACGTTGGTTCAACACCAGAATGAATTCAACAAAAGGCTTCAGAACGTTACCCCTCCCTGTCCGGTAGATGCCACCACCGCAAGGGGCGGCGACCGGCCCTGGCTGGATCGTGGGAAGGTGGTTTCTCTGGTGGCCATAGACGGCCCTTTGAAAGGAAAGGTCTTTCCCGTAATTAAGCCCAGCGTGCTGTTGGGTCGGCGCGAAACGGATATCGTTTTGGAGGATTCCGACGTTTCACGCAAGCACTGCTACCTAGAGGTACACGGGGCCACCGCTTTGCTGGTGGATTTGGGAAGCACCAACGGAACCTTCGTGGACAACCAGAAGATTGAAACCCGTCAACTTGAGCACATGTCGGAATTCCGCGTCGGTTCGACGACAATGATTTTCTCCGTCAGGGAAAAGGAGTGACAGATTTCTTCCACCGGTTCCGAGAAAGTGGAACAACTTGGTCGCTATGAGATTTTGGAAGTGCTGGGCCACGGTGCCATGGGAACCGTCTTCCGTGCCCGCGATCCAAAGATAGACCGTATTGTTGCCGTCAAGACCATCACCCGTTTGGGCGTCAGCCCAGACGAGGAGGAATACCGGCAGCGCTTCTTTCGGGAAGCCCACGCGGCAGGAAAGCTGTCCCATCCGGGCGTAGTTACGATTTACGATGCAGGAGAGGAAGAGAGCACCTGGACACCCTACATCGTAATGGAGTACATCCAGGGGAGGACTCTGGAGAGCCTCATCAGCGAGTGGTCGGGGACTCCTCCCATCCAGTCGGCCCTCGACCTGCTCAAACAGGTCGCCGAAGCCCTCGATTACGCCCATTCTCAAGGGGTCGTCCACCGGGACATCAAGCCGGCCAACATCATTGTTACATCCCAGGGCCGCGCCAAGATCACGGATTTTGGCATTGCCAAGTTGGCGTTGACCCAGCTCACCCTCCTCGGCGAATCTCCAGGGACTCCTTCTTACATGTCCCCGGAACAAGTGGTCGGGAATCCTGTCGATGGCCGTTCTGATCTGTTCTCTGTGGGTATCATCCTCTATTGGATTTTAGTAGGCGAGAAACCTTTTACCGGGGAAAATGCCACCGCTGTCACATTCAAAATCGCCTACAAAGACCCTGTTCTCCCCTCCCGACTCAACCCGTCCCTGGACACCCGGTTCGATTATGTCGTCGGCCGCGCACTGGTCAAAGACCCCACACAGCGCTACCAGAGCGGTAAGGAGTTAGCCGACGACCTCGAGGACCTGTGCCACGGTCGGACGCCACGCTCTCAAGACAGTCCATCAACTGAGGTTGGAATTGAAGACACAGAAAGGACAGTCCTCCGGGAGCCGCCCGGGTCAATTCCGGTGCACGGGACACCTGAAACCCGTTTGTCCCCCGGCCGGACAGGCAGGTTTGCTGCCGTAGGGGCCCAGCCTTCTCGCAGGGCCTTCGTCGTCCTGGGGCTGGTAGCACGGCAACTTGTGGCTGTGTCCAGATCCTGGAAGGTGTTGGGAGGTTTGGCCACTGCCAGCATGTTTATCGTTCTTTTTGTCTTCTTTACTCCTCGCAACCCCGCGCCAGTCAGGACCGTGAAACCTACCGGACCCAATAAGACAGGTATGCCAGCTGGACCAACTAAGACGGCCAAGCCTGCTGGCCCAACCCAACCCCTAAAGCTCGTTGAACCAGTGGAGGGCACTCAGCTCAATATACGCTGCGCGCACAGGTTTCGCACTGCCGTGCTGATGGTCTGGGTAGATGAAGCTCTGGCCTATGAAGGAAGAATCGCGGGGGCGGTGAAGAAGCGATGGGTATTCGTAAAGAAGGCCCAGGGAAACTTCTCGAATAGCCTGGTTATTACGCCCGGGAAGCACGTCATTCGCGTGCAAGTAGTATCGGGTCAAGCTGGTTACAATCAAACCGGTGAGACCGAAGGAGAATGGACCTCCGGGGGAACAAGGACACTTCAAATCAGCTTCGGACCTCCTGGCGATGACCTCAACCTGGAACTGAAGTAATAGTTTCTCGCCCCGGAATTCACTCGCTCTCCCTCTGCGCCCGGATTGGATCTGCTCTTACCGATCACTCACTTCAAGTACTGTTGCAGCCAGCGGAGCGCATGGCCGATCATCAGAACTTGATTCTCGCGCCGGCCGGCACCGTGCCCTTCCTCAGCGAAGATAATCGGCTCGCTGGGAGCTGACGTTTTCTTTGCTGCCTCGTACATTTGGATGGCTTCACCTACAGGCACGCGAGGGTCGGTGGCGCCCTGGGTGATGAGCAAAGGCGCCTTGAGCCGGTCAATGTAGGTGACCGGCGATAGTTGGATCAGGGCATCCTTGTCTTTTTCCGGGTCGCCATACTCGGAGATGCGGAGAATGCGGCGATAGGGACCCGTGTTATTGAGGAAGGTGAGAAAATTGGAAATGCCGATGGGTCTCTTGGGCCATTAGCTCCGCCATGCTGATGAACAGGGCAAAAGCGAGAACTGATTTTCCCGGCATCATGCTGGTGTAACTGACCCATTACGATTGACCCGCGCAGCTTCCTGGACTATAGTACTCAATACTATGGAAGGGTGATTCGGACGACTGTACTCATAAAGAAAGAGGCTGGGGACGATTATGGCAACTGTCAATCGAAGAGATTTTGTAAAGAGCGCGGCTGGAATTGCCGCAGGCGTGGGACTGACAAGCAAGTTGTTAAGAGCAGAGCAGAGCGGGCGCGTCATCGGCGCCAATGACCGGATTAATGTTGCGGCGATCGGTGTCGGTGGCCGCGGGACGTGGGTAGCCAAAGTTTTTTCGAAAGTGGGGAAAGACGCGAATGCCCAGATCATCGCTGTGTGTGACGTTTACCGGAAGCGGCTGAACGAAAACAAACAGGCTCACAACTGCGACGGGTACCTCGATTATCGTGAAGTGCTCGCCCGCAAGGACGTCGACGCAGTCCTCATCGCAACGCCCGACCACTGGCACGCTCCAATCGCCCTGGCAGCTCTGGGAGCCGGCAAGGACGTATACCTTGAGAAACCGATGACACACACGATCGACGAGGCGCATCAACTCGTCGAGAAGGTCAAGGCTACGCAACGAGTGCTGCAGGTAGGCTCGCAGACAACCTCGGCCCAACAGTGGTGGAAAGCCAAACAGGTCATTGCCGACGGTGCCATCGGTCAGATGATTATGAGCCAGGGTTCGTACCATCGCAACACGAGAGACGGGGAGTGGAACTGGCCTTTTGACCCGAATGCCGGGCCGGATAAGCAGGGTGAGGACTTCATAGACTGGAAGACCTGGCTTGGCTCAGCGCCCAAGCACCCCTGGGATCCCGACCGGTTCTTCCGGTTTCGCAAATACTGGGACTACTCGGGCGGCATTGCCACCGACCTGTTCTTTCACGTCGCCGCGCCGCTCAACATCTGCTGGCCCGAGCCGCAGTTCCCCTATAAGGTCACGTCCGGAGGCGGCATCTACGGCGGCCCTGCATTTGAGGAAAAACGCGAGGTGCCCGACACCTTCCACCTCATTGCCGAATACAAGAAGGGCCACTCCGTGGTATTGACTTCATCTATGGCCAATTCGCAGCATATCCCAGGGCTGATTCGCGGGCACCTTGGCACCATCATTATGGTCGATCACGGGATGTTCGAGGAGCCGACCGATCACATCACGGTGCGACCTGAAAAGGAAGTCATTGACGACGCATATGTCTCGAAGTTCGGAAAGGAAGACCGGCAGATCCCGATAGAAAAGGAAGACGACGAGGTGCTCCACGTCAGGAACTTCCTCGATTGCGTGCGCAGCCGCCAGAAACCGCGTCTCGACGTTGAGACCGCCGCACACGCACAGGTGCTCATTTCCATGTCGGTGATGTCGTACCGCCAGGGCCGCGTGTTGTATTTCGATGAAAGCACCTGGAAGGTCAGCGACAAGCCATCGAATGCATAGCGAGACAACCATGATGATAATTACCCGCCGCGGTTTTGTGAAGACTTGTGCTGGCTTTGCCGCCGTTGCCGCAATGACGAAAGCCTGAAGTCTCTGAGTTAGGCAGTGGCGGTCTCGGCTGAAGACTACGCTTGTTCGGGGATTGTTCGGAAAAATCTGTTTTCATACGTCCTCTGAGCAAGTTTTCATTTGTCTTTAGTGCGATGCCCTTGCCTGCACCACCGGCGAATGTCCTGGATTTCCTTTTCGGGGATCCCCAACCCCTCAAGAAACTCCTGATGAGATTGAGGGAAACGGCGTTCGAATTCCCGATGCCAGCGCTGCATTCCTTCCTCGTCGAGACCCGCCGCCCGCAACAGGGACATCCAGCCGTCCTTGTTCATGACGGGAATCCGCCTCCCGATGGCTTTATCCTTCAGTACTTGAAGAATCACTTGTTGCTGCTCCCGCAGGGAACGGATCGCCGCGTCCAATTCGGCCAGACGCTTTTCCAGAAGTGCTGTGACCTTGTTTTCCGGATTCTGAAGCGCCTTGCCGATCTCTTCCAGGGCGAGCCCCATCTGTCGATAAAAACAAATCTGTTCCAAACGGTGGGCGTCGTTCGGAGTGTAGACTCGGTAGTTGGCGGAACTTCTGCCGGATGGGCGCAACAGGCCGATGGAGTCGTAGTAGAGGAGCGTACTTCTAGATAGGCGAAATTGCCTTGCCAGCCGACCGATTGTCATCGGAGGAGTCTTCATTGGGGAAACTCCGATTTCTTCAACATCTTCCCTTGGGTCAGAAAATGATTCAGTAGCGTTCCAATCCGATGGATATGCTTCTCGAAATGGTTGCCACCACTGGCGACGAGTTGATCTACGAGATTGTTTCCTTCCTCGTTCAGGGTGGTCAGGGTGTACTTGATCGTCAGGTTGGATGTGCCATTAGCAGCTTCATCCACCTGAAGCTGCATCTTGAGGACCTTGACCTCGGGAGTAAACCGTACGAACTCCACTCGACGGGTTACAGGATCGTGGAGCATGGTTACCCAGAGAGTCGGAGCGTCATCCGGGAAGTGGGTCGTGAAAATGCATCCTTCCTCTACCAGTCCGGACTTCGAGTAAACCAGCCGGCAGTCCCACCCATCGATCCATTCGTATTCTCGAACGGGGCAAAGCAGGGGGAAAACCCTGTCGGGAGAGGCAGCAACGGACTCAGATCCGCAATGCGTGAATCGTTTGGCGTCAGATGTGATCATGTTAACCTCCAGCTCTCATCTTGAACTGTGAAGCTATAGTCAGGTCAAGAAATTTCTCGTGGATTTTGTACTTGGTCAATTAAACGGGGGACAGGAGAAAACGGGAGCCACCACCCATCACTGAGAAGGTGTGAAGAAATTGAAAGATGGATCCTTCCGGCAATAAGCGTGCGCGGGAGCACCCGCCCCACTCAGGTGGAACGCGCGCTCCGCGCGCGTTTTCAGCCGTGGTTCAGAATCCGAGCGGGGTCTGGGCTGCCCCGCTTTGATTTTTTCACACCTTCTGACCTATTACTCGATATTGAAATTAATTTCTCCACTGAAATCATGGTCCGACGCTCCAACTCACCATTCTGCAATTCCAAGTGCGGCTGGAGACACCGTGCCCTCCCGGCGCTGACTGGAGGTTAGGTTGGCGGGATGAGGGCATCCCACCTCCAATTACCTGTCACTGTTTGAACTGCATGCTTTTTTGACCTTATGATTCCTCCTTGAGCTAGAATTCAGTATGGCTTTGGCGCAAGGACAACTCCTATGAAACCAAAGGAATACGTTTTCAGCCGTAGGGACTTCCTCAAATCTTCGGCCCTGGCTGGTGTGGCGGTTGGGACCGGAGGCGTTCATGTGACGATTCCTGAAGTTCAATCTTCAGCAAGCCAGACCTGGTTCGACAAACCCATGCGCTGGGCCCAGTTGACGCTGGTGGAAAACGACCCGGGTCGCTATGATCCTCAGTTCTGGTTGGATTATTTTAAACGGACTCATTCCGATGCGGCCTGTCTCAGTGCGGGAGGGATCGTAGCCTATTACCCGACCCAAATTCCGTTACACCATCGCAGCGCCTGGTTGAAAGACTCTGATCCATTCGGTGAGTTACTGTCCGGCTGCAGAATGCTAAACATGTACGTTCTGGCGCGTACTGATCCCCACGCTGTTCGCCAGGTTGTTTACGATGCTCATCCTGACTGGATCGCCGTCGATGCCGAAGGTCGCAAACGACGACACTGGGCCAATACTGACTTATGGGTCACATGTGCTCTAGGCCCCTACAACTTTGAATTCATGACGGTGGTCCACCAGGAGATCATGACGCTTTACAGGGTGGACGGCATTTTCTGCAATCGCTGGGAGGGGCACGGCGACTGTTACTGCCAGCATTGCCAGAGCAACTTTCGCGCGGCGTGTGGCATGGAGTTGCCGAGCACCTCGGATCCGCTCGACCCGGCCCGCCGCAATTATCTGGTCTGGCGCCTGCAGCGATTGACAGAACTGGTGCGCTTGTGGGACAGCGCAATTCGCAAAATCAATCCGCAAGCCCGCTTTGTTCCCAACGGCTTCCCGGATTTGAAAGTTGCAGGCGAACTGGCGGATATCCTGTTTATTGACCATCAGGGGAGGCGCGGTCTCACGGCACCCTGGGCCAATGGAAGTTCAGTGAAGGAATACCGAGCCACCCTGGGACGCAAGCCAATTGGGGGCATTTTTAGCGTCGGACTGGAGGAACCCTATCGTTGGAAAGACTCGGTCCAGAGCGAAGCCGAAACTCGAATCTGGGTTGCAGACGGTATCGCCAATGGCATGAGGCCCTGGTTTACCAAATTCTCGGGAACACTCTATGACAAACGCTGGCTCAATGTAGTAGAGGACATTTATCGACGGCATTACCATATCGAACGCTATCTGCGCAATGAAGCGCCACTGGCGCGAGTGGGGATGGTTTATTCAGAACAGACTCGCGAGTACTACGATGCTTCCCGCCCCCAGGCTCGAAACGGAGAACATGAACTGGGGATGTACCAAGCTCTCATCGAGGCCCGCATCCCCTTCGAGAAGGTGCATGACCGTCTGCTCGACAAGGCCCATCTGGACCCCTTCAAACTTCTAATCCTCCCCAACATCGCAGCCCTCTCGGATGAGCAGTGTCACTCGCTAGAAGCTTATGTTCAACGCGGAGGGAGTCTCCTGGCCACGCTTGAGACATCGCTTTACGATCAGTGGGGAGTGAAGCGCAAAGATTTTGGACTTTCCGAGCTCTTCGGGGTTTCCTGGAAAGGCAAGCTGGAAGGCCCCATGCAGAATTCGTACCTTGGCTTGAATCCGGACCCGGCCTCAGCGAAATTCCACCCTGTCCTGGCTGGTTTGGAAGATGCCACACGAATCATCAATGGTGTTTGGCGCCTGGAGGTGGAACCGCTCGCCAATTTCCCTTCCCCGCTTACCTTAATACCGTCCTATCCGGACTTGCCTATGGAAGACGTCTATCCGCGTGTTCCCCGCACGACAATTCGCGAACTCTATTTGCGAGAACTGGGTCAGAGCCGCATCGTCTATTTCCCCTGGGATATAGACCGAACCTTCTGGGAAGTCCTCTGCGTGGATCATGCAAGGTTGCTACGCAACGCCATCGAGTGGGCGACAGATGAAGAGAGACCTGTCACCGTGACTGGGCCAGGAATCTTGGATGTCTCCCTCTGGCGGCAGAAGGAATCCATGACCGTCCATTTGGTCAACCTGACCAACCCTATGATGATGAAGGGACCGATTCGTGAGCTGATCCCACTGGCTTCACAGCGGGTGAAGGTTCGGCTTCCCCAAGGGAAGATGCCTAAAAAAGTCCAGCTTCTGGTCAGTGGAGACCCTCCCCAAACGAGCGAAGCAGCGGGACTCTTGACCGTTCTGGTACCTTCGATTTTGGACCACGAAGTCGTCGCGATTGATTTCTGATTTCCTCTTGATCTAGGCAAACGCAATTACCAATAATCTCAATGACAAAGCTTAACGCCTTCGCCAAAAAGCGAAAATTCCCAGGAGTCTCCCCAAGATTCCCATGAGCAGATAGTGGGCCGTCGCTGGACCTTGATCCATCAGGAAGATCTCATTTCCTAGTCTTTCTTCCAGGGGGATCCTCCCCCTTCTGCCGATTGGCATGCCTTCCAATGGATGTTATGTTTTCAAGGTACAGAACAATAAGCTCTCTCACTAGTAAAAGCCAGGAGGCACGAAATGGAATCTATATCAGCGGGGAACGACACTACTTTAGTCGATGTTTCAGATAGTCTTGCCAAGTATGTGGAACAAGTGCTGCAAGCCACCGTTGCAGTGAATGCGCGTGAGCACTTGCCTTCAACCGGTGTTCACTGGCAGCAGGGAGTGATCGTTACTGCTGCCCACACCGTTAAGAAGGATGAGGATATCACGGTCTCCCTTCCAGATGGGCACACGATAGCGGCCACATTGGCTGGCTTGGACCTTGGCACCGACCTGGCGGCACTAAGGGTCGATTCCGGGGAACTGCCTGTGGCAAAACTGGGCAATTCGTCCACGCTCAAGTTGGGCCAAATTGTTTTGGCTGTGGGGCACGGAGGCAATAGGGGTCATTTTGCGGGTTTAGGAATTGTGGGCGGGTTAGGGGGACCGTGGCGGACCTGGCGAGGCGCCCAGATTGATAGGTTTATTCGTCCTGATCTTTCCGTGTACCCTGGTTTCTCCGGAAGTACGTTAGTTAACACCCAGGGTTTGGTTGTCGGGATTAATACAACCGGGTTGTCCCGCCGGACGCCCTTGTCGATTCCCGCCTCTACCGTCCAACGCGTGGTTGAAGAGCTGCTCAAAAAAGGAAGAGTCGCCCGGGGGTTCCTTGGTGTGGGGCTACAGCCGGTGTATTTGCCCGATTCTCTTAAACACAAGTTGAACCTGGAAAGGCAGAATGGTGTCATCTTGCTGGGAGTCGAGCCGGACGGACCAGCGGATAAAGCTGGTTTCTTGATCGGCGATGTGTTGCTGGACCTTGACGGCAAGCCGATGGCCAAGATCAGCGATGTGCAAGATATATTAGCCCCTGAGTATGTCGGTAAGACTGTCAAGGCCTCGTTGATCCGGGCTGGCAACTCGGTGGAGTGTTCCATCACCATCGGAGAACGACCGGGCAACAAAGACTAATCGAGTTCTTGTCCGCCTGCCTAAAGGGCAAACAAGGAAACACCCAAGTGATTCGTGTTCTGGTTAATGCCACGTCCGATGTTGTCCGTGCCGGGCTGGAGTCCATGCTCTCGGCGGCACCTGGTATTTCTGTAGTAGCCAGTGCGATCGGGCTCGAGAGAATCGCTTCGCAGGTTGAAGAGTTGCAGGCTGATGTCGTCCTGGTCGAATTGCCTGCCGATGAACCCCTGTCAGGCCTACTCGATCTCAACTCAAGAATGCCCGACTTGGGGGTCGTATTGTTGGTGGACGACTCAGATGGCCGCAGAACGCTGGAAGCGCTGCGTTCCGGAGTCCTCACGCTCCTCTCGAGAAGTTACTGGGAATGGGTCCGGTTTTGTCTTTACACCCGATGGGTCCATTTGGGAATGCTAAAATGTCAGACTATTGTGTCGTTGAATTCGAGTAGGAGAAAAAAGTCATGGAGAGCCTTCGCCCCCTGGGTTGCTCACAGATCGCCATTTCCGCCATCGGCCTGGGATGTTGGCAGTTTTCTGAAGGGTTTGGGTTTGCAGGACGTTATTGGCCGCCCCTGCCTCAGGAGACTGTGAACCAAATTGTCGAGGCCAGCCTCACTGCCGGGATCACATGGTTTGATACCGCGGAAGTTTACGGTAGAGGACGTTCCGAGGCCGCTCTTGCCAGGGCACTGATTGCCGCCGGCAAAAAGAACGGCGACGTGGTGATCGCTACCAAGTGGTGGCCCATATTGCGCACGGCAGGCAGCATCAAGGCGACGATCACTGAGCGCCTCACGCGTCTCGCGCCGTTTGGCATCGACCTGTACCAGGTCCACCAGCCGTTCGCCCTGGCCTCGACTGTTGCTCAAATGCAGGCCATGGCCGATCTTGTCGCTGGGAAAAATATTCACACTGTGGGTGTGAGTAACTTCTCAGCTGGCAAGATGCGTGCAGCACATCAGGCTCTCGCCGCAAGGGGAATCCCACTCGTTTCCAACCAGGTACCTTACAGCCTCCTGAATCGCAGGATCGAGACCAATGGAGTCCTGGAGGCCGCCAGGGAACTCGGCATTACAGTCATTGCTTACTCGCCGCTCGCTCAAGGGATTCTGTCGGGAAAATTCCACCAGGATCCGAACCTCATCCGCTCTCGGCCCGGCCCCAGGAAATGGATGACGTCGTTCCGGCGCGGCGGCCTCGAGCGCAGCAGACCCCTGGTGACGGCGCTCAAAGAGATCGCTCGGGAGTATGGTGCCACGGCGTCACAAGTGGCACTTAATTGGCTGGTACATTCTAACGGAGACGTAGTGGTGGCCATCCCCGGAGCCACGAGTGTCACGCAGGCAGCGGAGAACGCTGGGGCCATCGGCTTCCGTCTTAGCGCCGTTGAACAAAAGCGGCTCGAGGAGCTTTCGAGACTGTTCCACTGACATGCATCTCTCAACACCAAGGTACCAGGACACTAAGAAGACAGCAGGGAAACGACCTTGGCAAGCCGGCGCAGGTGCCGCTCGGCTTGACTGAAGTCGGCTGTCAGGAAGGCCTGGACGAGGTCCCAGGCAACTTCCGGTCCCACTGTCCGCCCGCCCATACAAAGGATATTCATGTGGTCGTCCTCGACCCCTTGACGGGCCGAGAAGTGATCTTGAATCAGGCTGGCGCGGACGCCTGGGACCTTGTTGGCGCAAACCGAGGCGCCCACCCCGCTGCCACAGATCGCCACGCCGCGTTCCACCTTCCCCGCCGCCACGGCTTGGGCTAGCGGGATGACGAAGTCGGGATAGTCGTCGCCTGGGGTCAGGCTGTGGGCACCGAAATCAACGACCTCATGCCCTGCCGCACGAAGCCGCGTAATCATCTCTTCCTTTAAACCAAAACCACCGTGATCGGTGGCGATTCCTACACGCATGGATGGCTCTCCTCGGCCGGCTGTTTTCTTTCTTATAAAAATGCGAGTTTTGGTAGCCACGCCGACCGCTTTTTTCCGGGAAGCGTGGGCTTTTGGTTGTTAGAAAGAAGCCCACGGTTTGCGACGACTGCTGTCGCCAATACGCTCACCGTGGCTACCCCTCCCATTTTCATCGATCGTGTTGACCTGAAAAAGGTCATGCGAAACTCCTATGAAAACGCGCGATTGAAGGTGGACGCCGCGCTCTATCGCGGCGTTTCTTTCCAACATTGAAAAGCCACGAACCTGGATATCGGTTCCGTACTTCCACAGATAAAGCGCCGTACGGCCCCCCCCAAGACTGAGAAGGTGTGAAAAAATCCCATCGGGCGTATGGACATGCTACGGTAGGATGGTACTCCGCGTCCGGGTTGGGTTTCCGATTGCGGACGCGCGGCAGTGCATCCCAACCCTTGATATTCTTCACACCTTCTGACGCAATACGTGCTTAGAGTGGCGCTTGCCGAGTCACGGGCCCGGCATGGGTCCCAGTTGACTAGACGCTGCGCGGTCGGCAAGCACCAGGGCCTGGTCTCGGCAGATCCTCCCCGCCGGGATCGACATATCGCCGTCGCGTAGACGCACCAATATTCCAGCCTTCTCACTCCCGGTCACCAGCCACAGGATGCTCCGGGATCGATTTAGGATTGGGAAGGTCAACGTCATCCGCCGCCTTCCCCCGTAGACCCCAGTCAACACAACATCTCTATCGGTAACGTCGAGGACTGGGTCTCCGGGCACCAGCGACGCGGTGTGGCCGTCGGGCCCAAGGCCCAGGTGGGCGAGGTCGAGCACCGGGGGTGAGCCGGCGAGTTCCCGGAGGGTCAGGGCGTAACGATTGGCTGCAGCCTCCAGGTCGGGCGATTCCACCGGCATGGCATAGATCTGCCCGGGGCTCAGCGGGGAATGCTCGAGCAGGCTCTCGCGCAAGTGGGTGAAGTTACGGTCCGGGTGCCCCGCAGGGGCTACTCGCTCGTCCACCTGTACTACATGCACCCCCTCCCAAGGAACCTCTTGGCCTGCCAGGGCACGCAGCATCAGCCAGGGCGTGTGGCCGCCACTGACAGCCACAATGAAACGGCCGTGCGCGGCCACCAATGCCCTCGCCTTCTCGGCAAGGATCGCCGCGGCCCTTCGGGCGACCGATTCGGCATTGGCAAGCACTTCAATCTTCATGGCAGGTCCTCAAGTCAGCCTCAGCCCAAGATTTCCTGCTCATTTCCTGGATTTTTCCAGGTGCCCGCCAAACTGGAACCGCATGGCCGACAGGAGTTTATCGGCGAAGTCCGCCTCGCCGCGCGAGCTAAAACGCTCATAAAGGGCTGCCGTCAGGACGTGAGCTGGCACCGCCTCGTCGACGGCTGCCCTGATCGTCCACCGCCCCTCGCCCGAGTCCGAGACCCGCCCTGCAAACCCTGATAGAGCTGGGTCCTCGAGCAGGGCGGTAGCTGTTAGATCCAGCAACCACGAGGCTACCACACTGCCGCGCCGCCATACCTCCGTGATGTCACGCAGATTGAGGTCGTACTGGTAGTGTTCGGGCTCGCGCAATGGCGTTGTTTCGGCGTCGACTGCATGTTCCTGCTTCCCCACGTTGGCCGCGTGCAAGATGCCCAGACCCTCGGCATAGGCAGCCATTAGGCCGTACTCGATACCGTTGTGTACCATCTTGACAAAGTGGCCGGCCCCGTTCGGCCCGCAGTGCAAGTAACCCTGCTCGGCGGTGCCGCCGATTTTCTCGCGGCCCGGGGTACGCGGTACGTTGCCCAAGCCGGGAGCCATGCTGGCGAAGATTGGATCCATGTGCTTGACCACTTCCGCCTCGCCTCCAATCATCATGCAATACCCTCGTTCCAGACCCCAGACACCCCCGCTGGTTCCCACGTCCACGTAGTGGATCTTCTTGGCTGTAAGCTCCTTTGCACGCCGGATGTCGTCGACATAGTAGGAATTGCCACCGTCAATCAGGATGTCCCCCGCCTCGAGGTAGGGAAAGAGGTTGGCGATGGTCTTGTCCACAACTGCTGCTGGAACCATCAACCAGACTGCCCGGGGCTTGTCCAGTTTCTTCGCGAAGTCCTGGAGCGAAGAGGCCCCAGCCGCCTTCTCCCGGACCATTTCTTCCACCGCCTTCGGCGACATGTCAAAGGCCACACACTGGTGGCCTCCCTTGAGAAGCCTGCGCACCATGTTGGCCCCCATCCTACCAAGACCTACCATTCCGAGTTGCATGGGTGACTCCTTTTTGTGGATAAATCGTTCGACCTGTTCGGGTCGGCTTTGGGCGTTTCGCAGAAACACCCTACATGTTTCAGAGATTGGCGTTTCTCAGAAACGTCATACAGTAGAAGCGACATTTCCTCGGGTATCCGACTTGCTCAAGCCCAACAACAATCATGACCTTTCCCTGAGTTTCCGGTAACGACGGATCAGGTTATTGGTGGAACTGTCGTGGCTGAGAGTGGGCTCCATCTTACTCTCCAGTTCCGGAATAATGCGCTGGGCCAGTACTTTGCCTAGTTCGACACCCCACTGGTCGAACGAGTCAATGTTCCAAATGGTGCCCTGGGTGAAAACCGAGTGCTCGTAGAGAGCCACGAGCTTGCCAAGCGCCTCCGGAGTAAGCTGCTGGGCGAGGATCGTGTTCGACGGGCGGTTACCTTCAAAAACCCGGTGGGAGACGAGCCAATCCGGTGTTCCCTCAGCCTTGACCTGCTCGGGGGTCTTGCCGAAGGCCAGTGCCTCGGTCTGGGCGCACACGTTCGCCATCAGCATGTCGTGATGCCGGCCCAGGGGATTCAGCGTCTCGACGAACGCAATGAAGTCGCAAGGGATGAGCCGGGTCCCCTGGTGGATCAACTGGTAGAAAGAGTGTTGGCCATTGGTTCCCGGCTCCCCCCAGTAAATGGGGCCGGTCGGGTAATCGACCGCGGTCCCATCGAGCGTAACGTGCTTGCCGTTGCTCTCCATCGTCAACTGTTGCAGATAGGCCGGGAATCGCTTCAGATATTGCTCGTAGGGCAGGACGGCAACAGTCTGGGCGTCGAAGAAATCGTTATACCACACGGCCAGGAGCCCCAGGAGCACGGGCAGGTTACGCTCGAGCGGGGCCGTGCGGAAGTGCTCGTCCATCTGCTGGAAGCCACCCAGCATGGCCTGAAAGTTTTTCGGGCCGATGGCAATCATCGTCGAAAGGCCGATGGCCGAGTCCATGGAGTAGCGCCCGCCGACCCAGTCCCAGAATCCGAACATGTTGGCGGTGTCGATCCCGAACTCGGACACCTTCGCGGCATTCGTCGAGACCGCCACGAAGTGCTTGGCCACGCCCTTGACATCGCCGCCGAGGCCCTTGAGCGACCAGTCGCGCGCCGTGTGGGCGTTGGTCATCGTCTCTAGCGTCGTGAAGGTTTTCGACGACACGATGAAGAGGGTCTCCGCCGGATCGAGGTCACGGACCGCTTCCGCGAAATCGGTGCCATCGATGTTGGACACGAACCGGAACGTCATGGAGCGGTTGCTGTAATGCTTGAGTGCCTCGTAGGCCATCACCGGTCCGAGGTCCGAGCCCCCGATGCCGATGTTGATGACGTTGCGGATAGGCTTGCCCGTGTAACCTTTCCACGCGCCGCTCCGGACGCGGTTGGAGAAGTCGGCCATCTTGTCGAGCACGGCGTGTACCTGGGGGACCACGTTCTCGCCGTCCACGACAATGGATGCCCCCCGCGGGGCGCGCAGGGCCACGTGCAGGACGGCGCGATTCTCCGAGACGTTGATCTTCTCCCCCCGGAACATGGCGTCGATCCGCGCGCGCAGGCCGGATTCCTCGGCAAGCTGCATGAGGAGCGTGAGGGTTTCGTCGGTGATGCGATGCTTCGAGTAATCCAGGTGGAGGCCCGCCGCCTCGGCCGTCAAGCGCTCGCCGCGCTTGGGGTCATCCGCGAAGAGAGTGCGGAGATGCAGCTCCCGGACATTCTTATGGTGGGCTGCCAGGGCCGTCCATGCCCGGCGTGTGGTGAGATGCTTGATGATTGCTGTCATGGTCATGCTCCTTCGCTTCCTGCTGGTCATTCATCTGAGTGTCCCTGCGGTCATCAAGACGAGGCTTTGCGCGAGCGGAAGGACGACGAGCCTTTCTCCGGGTGGAAGGCTTGCGATCACTCCCCTTCTCCCACAGGCGAAACCCTCCGCGGAAAGCATTGGTGTTGTCGCCTGCCCGGCACCCTGGGGGTAGCTTTTTCAGGTGCTTGGCATTGCCGCCCCCAAGAACCACATCGTCGGGGTGGAGGGCGGCGACCAGGCGAGCAACCCCGAACTCGACATATTTCTGCCATTTCTTCTTGCCGAACCGCTTCAATCCCCTGAGCCCCACGTAATCTTCGTAGGTCCCCTTCTTACACGAAAGGTGGGCCAACTCCATGGGTACCACGATGCCGTCGACGACCAGGGCAGAGCCAAGACCGGTTCCCAGACCGAGGAAGAGCAATGTGCCGTCCTTGTAGCTCCCCAGGGCTTGCATGGCCGCATCATTGATCAGCTTGACGGGGCACCCGAATGCGGCTTCAAAGTCAAACCGGACCCAACCCGAGCCGAGATTGTGCGGTTTGGAAACCACGCGACCCCGGAGGACCAGCCCGGGGTAGCCAATCGACACCACGTCATACTTCCAGTCCTTGGCGAGCTTCTTGACGCCGGCAACCATCCGTCGGGGCGTCAGCGTCGGCCCGGAGGGAAACCACCTGGGCTCGATTTGCCCGGTGGCGAGGATCTTGACGTTGGTCCCGCCTACATCAACAACCAGCACCTTCATAACGAACCTCTTCTCGGTAAGCACGCGAATATCGGCAAGGGATGCAGCCTGATTCTAGGGGCCCGGAATGAACGGACCTCCCTCTTTTCTTTCTTGCGTCCTTTGCGCCTTTGCGGGAGGAAGATTCTCTCGCCAAGACGCCAAGAGCGCAAAGGGGGAGTTCCTTTTCACCTTTCTTTCCGTGCTCTGCGAGTTTGAGAGAGAATAGGGTTCATCTTTGCGTGCTTTGCGCCTTTGCGAGA